>JBDTXE010000036.1:0-11586 GCA_040006335.1 Verrucomicrobiota bacterium
TGCTCGTCCTGCGCGAGGAAGAAGAAGGAGAGCGAGTCGGACGGCGCAGGTGGGGCGGGCGATTCGTTCATGATCGAGAAGGAATAGAGCACTTGGGCGACAGGAACAGGCGAAAACGTTTTTGAATCGCGCGGCGGAGCGCTAGATTGCGGACGTGAGCTACGAGGTTTTCGCGCGCAAATACCGGCCGCAAACGTTTGACGATCTGGTCGGCCAGACCCACGTCTCGCGCACGCTCAAGAATGCGGTGGAGCAGAACCGGCTGGCGCACGCTTATCTTTTCGTCGGACCGCGCGGGACGGGTAAGACTTCCACCGCGCGGATTCTGGCCAAGGCGCTCAATTGTCAGAAGGCGAACGCGCCGACGGTGACGCCCTGCGGCGAGTGCGACAACTGCCGCGAGATTGCGGGCGGGAACAGCCTCGATGTGCTGGAGATCGACGGTGCGAGTAACAACGGCGTCGAGCAGGTGCGCGAGCTGCGCGATAACGTGCGTTACGCGCCGGCGAAGTCGCGCTTCAAAATCTACATCATCGACGAAGTGCACATGCTCTCTTCGGCCGCGTTCAACGCCTTGCTCAAGACGCTGGAGGAGCCGCCGCCGCACGTGAAATTCGTTTTCGCGACGACGGAACCGCAGAAAGTCCTGCCGACGATCGTCTCGCGCTGTCAACGGTTCGATCTGCATCGCATCGCCGCCAATCTCATCGCGCAGCAACTACTCGACATCGCCAAGAAAGAGAATGTGACGCTGACGGCGGCGGCGGCGCACGCCATTGCGCGCGGGGCGGAAGGTGGTCTGCGCGATGCCGAGTCGATGCTGGATCAACTGGTGGCATTTTGCGGGGAGAAGATCGACGAGCCGGATGTGCTCAGTGTTTTCGGGCTCACGAGTCAAATTACGGTAGCGGAACTGACCGGCACGATCCTGCGCGGCGAAACACCCGTCGCGCTCGAGCTGCTGCACCGCGAATGCGAAGCGGGCAAGGATATGATGAAACTCATTTCCGATCTCATCGTTTATCTGCGCGATCTGCTGGTGTTTAAGGTGAAACCGGATGCCTTGAGCGATGAAGTGAGTCCTGATTTGCGCGCCATCTTTGCCGAGCAGGCGCCGACGCTGGAGACGAGCCGCGTCCTGGAATTGATCGAGCAATTTGCGGCAGCGGAGGGTCGGATGAAGTGGGCGCCGAACAAGAAGCTGCATTTTGAGGTAGCGTTGATCAAAGCCATCCAGACGCTCGGGCAAGTCACGCTGGACGAGGTAATCGAAAACCTCAGCGCGATGCGCGACGGGAAGGCGGCGCCGGCAGCCAGCGCGACGAAGCCGCCGATGGTCGATGCCCCGGCGAGGAAGGCCGCCACAAAAGAGGAACCGGCTGTGTTGAAGAAGCCGCCCACAGTCGCGGAATCCCCGCCGGTAAAAACGACGCCAGCAGCGGCGGTGGATGCTAACGAGATCTGGCAGAAAGCGCTGACGCAAATCAAGACGCGGCGCCCGTTCATCAGGAGCTGGGTGGAGGAGGCTCACCCCCTGGCGGTCGATGGCAGCACGTTCGAACTTGGGTTTCCTCCGGAGCAAAAAATGTTCGTCGAGCATTTATCTTCGCGTTCCAATCGGGAATTTCTCGAATCCACCCTGAAAGAGATCAGTGGACACGACTGGGCGGTTAAATTTTCCGTGAAGGAAGGCCTGCCGGCGAACGCCGCGGCGACAAAAGCAACGCGCGCCAATCCTCCGCCGCTGGTGCGCGAAGCATTGGAAATGTTCGGCGGCGAAATCAAGGAGGTCCGATGAATCTGAACAAGTTGATGAAGCAGGCGCAGAAGATGCAGGAGCAGATGCAGCAAACGCAGGCCGACCTGGAAACAAAGACGGTGGAGGTCCAGGCAGCGGGCGGCAAGGTCACGGTGGTAGCGAATGGAGCGGGCGACGTGGTCTCGCTCAAGGTGGCGAAGGAAATCGTCGATCCGGAAGATGTGGAATTTCTGGAGGAAGCAATCCTGTCCGGAGTGAAACAGGCGATCGAGCAAGGGAAGGCCCTGGCGAGCTCCGAGATGTCGAAGATTACCGGCGGACTGGGCGTCGCGGGGCTGGGGCTCTAAAGGGCGCAGCGAGCGCGTCGTGTTCTGGCCGCGGCGGGTTACAGCGCCGACGCGATCGCGCGGTGCCTATCGTAAATGCAAATCTGCCGGATGCCGGCGGCTGCGATTCTTTCCGCCAGTCGATCGTAATGTTCGCCCAGCTGAGCCGAGGAGTGCGCGTCTGAAGCGGTAGTAAAGGAAATGCCTTTGGCGAAGGCGAGCGTGATAATGTCGTCGGTGGGATAATGCTCGTTTATCGGTTTGCGCCAGCCGGCGGTGGAGAGTTCGAGGGAAAGTTTGCGCTCGGCGATGCCATCGAGAGTTCTCTCGAGGTAATCCCGGTTGGCGGCGCGCGGGCGATGGCCGTGAATTTTCACCAAATCGAGATGGGCGAGGCAATCGACTAGTCCGCTTTCGGCCATTGCCTGCACCCGCCCGAAGTAATCGGCGTAGATCTCATCGACGTCGCGCCCCTCGAACTGCCCGGCTCCTGCAGGCACGCTGTCGAACATTTGTTCCGGATTCGTTAGGTAATGAACGGAGCCGAGAACGAAGTCGAGGCGGTCCCAGTGCTTCTCGACCCAGGCGCGACCGGCCGCGCCCGTGGTGGGATCGTTATCGAGCTCGATCCCGGCGCGGATCGCGATGTCAGGATTCTGCACGCGCAACTCGTCTAGGACGTCGAAGTCGATCCCGGCGTGGTAGCGATCGTGATCCGTAAAGGCGATTTCGCGCAGGCCTTTGGCGCGGGCGGAATCCACCCACGGCTGCAGCAACGCGAAAGTGTAAGGCTGCACGCGATGCCCCTGCGGGTGGGTGTGGTAATCAGCGAAGAGGTGAATGTGAGTCTCCTTGGTGTTTAAGCGCAGTGCGTCGGGCCGAGCATCTACCGCTTGATTTTTGTTCCAAATTCAATCTGCTAACGAAATCCAGCCAAAGGCTACGGCGCGGTGAGGAACTTCTGCCGCACCCGCAGTTCGGGATATTTCGGGAGGAAAACTTCGAGGGTGTAAACTTTGCCCGGCTGCAACTCGCGGATGGCGATGCTCTCTTCGTAAACGACGGCCTCGCCCGGGTTAATCAGGACAGTGCCTGCTTCCTGGGCGAAAACGCGATTGTCCGACCATTTCGTCAGCACCTCGCCGCCGGCGTTCATCAGCTGCATTTCGATTCGCTGGGCACTGGGGAAATCGAGAATCACCGGCGCGTTCGCACCGGAGTTGGTCAGAGTCGCTTTGACGTGGAGCTGGCGGGATTCGGAAAGACGAAAGGGCTCGTTTGGAAGCGTGAGTTGGAGGAGAAGGCCGCGCAATTTTGGGTCGGAATAATGCGGGATTCTCAGGCCGGGACCGCCAAAGGGATGCAGGGCGCGATGGAGAAAGCTGCGCGGCGCCGGACTTGCCTGCGCGCGCAGCCCTCCGGTGAGCGAAAGGGCGAAGAGCGCGGTGAGGGCGAATTTCATGTGGCGTGATTCAGCAGACGTTGCAAAACGTGTCAAACTCTTTATCAATCGCCCATGCGCCGTTTCGCGCCGATTTTCCTGCTTTTTCTCTCAGTGGCGGCGAACGCATCGGCAGCGTCGAAACATTTCGTGCTCCGCGTGCATGCGCAAGGTAATGCCAACGATTCTTCGGTCTTCGCTACCCCGATGGTCGCGCCCGTCTCCGGCAGGAATATTTTCATCGAAAAAACGGCATCGATCTCAGAGCACGATGTGGTGGCGGCGCGCGCCTATCCCGCGGCCGACGGAACCTTCGGCGCGATTTTTCAGCTGGACGATCACGGCCGGATGTCGCTGGAGACCCTCAGCATCGAGAACCGCGGGCAGACGCTCCTGGTTTTTGTGAATGGGCGGGTGCTGACCGAACTGCAAATCGATCGGCGGGTGGCGGACGGTCAGCTTTACCTCGCGACCGGCTTGAGCTCCGCGGAAATCGCGGCGATGCGACGGGAGTGGCCGGACTTGGGCGCAAAAAAGAAGAGATGAAGCGATGGCTCTGTCTCGCCACACTTCTTCTTGCGATGGGCCTCCTCTCTTCTTTGCCGGCCCAGAGGACGCCGGTCGCGATCACGCTGCCCACTGATAACGACGCCATTTTCCACGGCGGCGGCGCTGCTTTCTACCAGTATATCGAACGAGAGTTTCAGGGTGAAAAGACCAAGCCTTGGGAGGGTGGACGCTACGGTTTTGTGCGAAATCCAGTGCCGATGTCCGAGGGGATTGTTTATTCGCGCTTCCATGAGGGGATCGATATCAAGCCGATGCGCCGCGATGCACACGGCGATCCTCTCGATGACGTCCGCGCCATCGCCGACGGGAAGGTCGTCTACACGAACAAAGTAGCCGGCTATTCAAACTACGGGCGCTATATCGTGGTGGAGCATCTCTGGGATAATTCGCCTTACTACAGCCTTTACGGGCACCTGAGCGACATCGCGGTGGCGGCGGGCCAGAAGGTTCATGGCGGCGAACGGATCGCTCGCATGGGCTACACCGGCGAAGGGTTAAATCAGGCGCGCGCGCACCTGCATCTCGAACTCAACCTGATGTTGAGCAAGGCATTCGAAGGTTGGTATGCGCACTACGTTCCGCGCGAGCCGAATCATCACGGTATCTATAATGGAATTAACCTGACCGGTATCGATATCGCTCGCTTCCTCCTCGCGCAGGAGAAAAACCCTGATCTGACTCTGCCGCGCTTCCTCGCGGACGAAGAAGTTTTCTACAAAGTCACCCTCCCCGATTCGGCAGATTTCTATTTACGGAATGCCTACCCTTGGCTGATGGCGGGGGGCGGCGCGAAGGCGCAATCCTGGGTGGTGAGTTTTGCGCGGTCGGGGGTGCCGTTGCGCATGGAGCCGAACGGTGAAGCAATCACTCAACCGACGTTAACCTATGTAAAGAAGTCCGCGGTCGATTGCTCCTACCTGACCCGCGGCGTCGTCGCTGGCCAAGGTGCACAGGTGCATCTCACGGACAGTGGAAAACGGCTGATGGAACTGCTGAGCTGGCCGGAGTAGCTCCGGCGGTCGTCGAAACTGTCTTTCGTTAGCAGCCGTGGAATAATTAGCAGGAGGTCGGCTTACGCTCCGCGAGCGCGACCGCGTGCGGAATGGCGCCTTCGATAAATTCGAGACATTCCACCGCTCCGCTAGGTTTACCGGGGAGTGCGATGACGAGGGAGCGATCCACCACCGCCGCCAGCCCGCGCGATAAAATTGCGTTCGGCGTGATCGCGATCGATTTCGCCCGCATTGTCTCGCCGAATCCCGGAACTTCGACGCGCATGATTTCGCGGATCGCTTCGGGAGTAACATCGCGCTCGGCAATGCCGGTGCCGCCGGTGGTGAGAATGAGCCCGCACCCCTGGCTCGAAAAACTGCGCAAGGCTTCCTGGATCGCGCTCCGCTCGTCCGGCACGATGGCTTCGGCCAATACCTTCCACCCGCGCTTCTCCGCCGCGGCCCTGACCGCGGGGCCGCCGAGGTCGTCGTATTCTCCCGCACTGGCGCGGTCGGAGACGGTGATGATGCCAATATTCATCGGGATGATCTAACGAAAGAGGGACACCAGCGTGCACTCATTTTCCGGACGGTCGCTTACTCTTCCCAGCCTGCTCCGGCGGGAGGGCTCGCTTGGTTTTGTGGAGAAGGCGGACTCGGGAAATTTCCATGGCGTCATCGATTGCTTTGCACATGTCGTAGATCGTGAGCAGGGCCACGGCGACGCCGGTCAGAGCTTCCATCTCCACTCCGGTCTGCGCGGTGGTGCGCGCGGTGCAGCGCGCGGTGACGGCAGCGGATGCCAGGGAAAGCTCGATCGAGACGTGGCTGAGGGGCAGGGGATGACAAAGCGGAATGAGTTCCGCGGTGCGCTTGGCTGCCTGGATGCCCGCGATCTGAGCGGTGGCGAGCACGTTTCCCTTGGCGATGGCGTTCACAGAAATCGCCTTGATCGTTTCTTTCGTTAGAGCAATTTCGCCCGCCGCGATCGCCTCGCGCACGGTCACGTCTTTGCTTGAGACGTCGACCATCCGCACCCGCCCGTCGGCGGCGACGTGACTCAGCGTGCGCTTCATCAACCGCCGATGGCAATCATGCGCCGCCCGGGCTGATAGTTCTCCCGGAACTCATGTTTTTCCGGTTTGCGGGCAATAGTGTCGAGGAAGATCGCGCGCAACGCTTGATCATCTGCTCCGCCGCGCAGCGCGCCCATGAGATCGACTTCCAGATGACTTCCGAGGCAGGGCCGCAGCTTGCCATCACACGTTAGCCTTAGTTTGTTGCACGTTTCGCAGAAGTGCAGATTGGTCAGCGCTCCGATGAATCCGATCTTCTGTTCGCGTCCGGGTATCTGATAATAGGTCGCCGGCCCGTTGGTGCGGAAATCGGGCTGTGGAATCAGCTGCCCGAGCGAGTTTTCCAGCACCCGTCGTGCTTCTCGCACCGGGAAAAAATTCTTATCGTTCAGCACTTCCGTAGTGCTGACCGGCATCAACTCGATGAAGCGCAGGAGAAGACTGCGGGCATGGGCGAACTCCACCATCTCGAGCAACGAGTTCTCGTTCCGGCCGCGCATGAGAACGGCATTGATGCGGATGTGATCGAAACCAGCCGCCACGCCGGCATCGATCCCGGCGAGCACACGGGGCAGAAAGTCACGGCCGGTCACCTGTGCATAGGTCCCGGGATCGAGTGTATCGAGAGAAATGTTGAGCGACGTCACGCCCGCCTCTCGCAACTGCGCCGCCAGGCTTTTGCCGCCTGGGCCGGTTCTGGTCAGGAGGCTCCCGTTGGTGGAAAGGCCAATTTGTTTCAGACAGCCGAGTGCTGACAGCTGCGAGACAAACTGCACCAATCCCGGGCGAGTCAGTGGTTCGCCGCCAGTGAGGCGGACTTTGTCCACTCCCAGACCCGCGGCGATGAGGATGAGGCGTTGGATTTCCTCGAAGCTTAGAACATCAGCACGCGGCAGCCATTCCTGCATCTCCTCCGGCATGCAGTAGCGGCAACGCTCATTACAGCGATCCGTAACAGAGACGCGGAGATAGGAAATGCGGTGTCCGAATCGGTCCTCCATGCAGCGCAACCTTACGGACGAGAGAGTGTTGAATCAAGGGAGTCGATTGACCCCTTAAATCTCCGATCATATGTTACGTGCCATGTTTCGTTTACTTCGCGCTCGAGTGTTCCTTCCCGCACTTGCCGTTTTTGCGGTCGTTCTCAGTGGTTGTTCCACGCCGGAGTCACGGATTTCGGATCATCCCGGCCTTTACCAGTCTCTCTCGGCGCGCAATCAGCAACTCGTATCGCACGGCCAGATTGCTTCGAGCATGTCGCAGGATGCTGTTTACCTGGCGTGGGGCGCGCCTGACCAAAAATCCGTGGGCGTCGCGCGTGGGAATAACACCGAGACGTGGATTTATGTCACCACCACCTCATCTCCCTATGGATACGGATACGGGGGTTACGGCGGCGGATATGGGGGTTACGGCGGCGGATTCGGGGGTTATGGCGGCGGATTCGGGAGATATGGCTACGGATATCCTTATGGAGGCTTTGGCGGTGGCGGCGGTGTTTATCGCAGCCACCATGGCCGGCGTTTTGCCTTCTACGGTGATCCGTTCTACGACCCGTTCTATTTCCCTTCCTTCGCGCAGACGGTTTCCTATCCGACCCGGACCGTCACCTTTGTGAACGGACGGGTAGTGTCCTACCAATACTTCGTTGCGCCGTATCGCTACTAACTGATCCGGGCGCAGCGCCGCCAACGGATCTTTGATAGCGTCGACACCGCTGCCTTCTTTAATTTCCGCGGCGACCCGTTAATAGGGCGGACGGCGGAAGGGGCGCCCGGTCTCCACGTCCCGGGTTAAGCCACCGGGCGGAACATCCCGGAGATCGTAGGAGCGCCGCGTGTAAGGGCTTCGATAGATATTCGGGTAACCGGTCGAGAGCGCATAAGGCCATCCGCCGGAAGGCGGCGGTCCGTAACTCCGTGCTCGATCTTCCGCAATTGCCGCCCCGGTGAGAGCGCCTGCTGCCGCACCCGCTGCCGCACCGAGCGCGGCTCCGCGAGCGTTGCCCGTCGCCGCCGCACCGATGATGGCACCGGCGGCCGCTCCATATCCGGCACCAGTCCCCGCTGGCCCTTCACAGGAGGTGAGGCCAAAAACGGGAAGAGTGAAAAGCGTGCAAAGGCTAACGTTCTTCTTGGTCATATCTTTAGATTCGGAATTCTATTTTACAGACGGATGGTCCTTCTGCGGCATTCATCGGAACTTCAAAAGCTGGCCTAGCACTCTGGCTGTTTTTTCCATCCGGCTAAGCCGATAGGTGTGATCAAACACACGAAATCCATCGCGCTCCATCCGAGTAAGGAGGGCCTGATAGACAGAGCGCATTATCTCCGCCGGAACCATCGCCCGGCGATCCTGCGCGGGCAGCATCTTTGCGGCCTGGGCGAAAAACGCGCGCGCTCGCGTCGCCTGAAAGCGCATGAGCGTCGCGAAGCGATCATCGTGCATCCGCGCGCGGAGATCATTTTCGGAATAACCAAACCGGTTGAGATCTTCCGTCGGTAGATAAATGCGCTCGTTCGCCAGATCCACGCCGACATCACGAATAATATTTGTCACCTGCAGAGCGAGCCCCAGTTCCACCGCATACTCTCGACAACGCGGCTCGGTGTAGCCAAAAATCTCGATACTCACCAGCCCCACCGCGCTCGCCACCCGGTAGCAATAGACGCGAAGGTCTTGCCAGGTTTGATACCGGCATCCCTCGACATCCATTTCTACGCCGGCAATAATTTCCTCCAGCATTTCCGCACGCAGCGGATAAGTCGCTATCATCGCCCGGACCGCTCCGGCCAGGGGCGGTTGATCCGGGAACGCTTCTCGCAGACTCCGGCGCCACCGCGCCAGCTCGGTCCGCTTCACCTCCGCGCTTACCTGCGGATCGTCTGCGATATCATCGATCACTCGGCAGAAAGCATAGAAGGTCGTGATGTCCCGCCGCCGCTGACCGCTGAGAGAGATAAAGGCCAGAGCGAGGTTCGATTTACTCGCGCGCGTAATCTCTGCGGCCACCGTGTGCGTTTCCATCAGTAGGGAACGGCCTTCTCCTGCGCCACCCGTCCCGTCTCGCATTGCCGGAAAAGCACCACCCAGGAAGCCAGGAGCCAGCCGGTCACAAATGCTCGCACCAGCACGAAGATCACTTTCCATGAGATCGCGAGAAAGAAGCGATCCGCCACCGCGCCGCTGATCCAGGCATCGAGCACGAGGATGAGGTAAAAATGCAGGAGCGCGACGAGGAGGAACCACCCCACTCTCCTCCCATCGCGCCGCATCAGTTGCCGGTGCGCCCGCCAGGCTTCTCCCAAGGTCTCGTTGTGCAGTGCTAACGAAGCCTGAACCGAACAAAACAACACGACGACCGCGCACATCAAGAGGCGCTGCGCCGGCAGATAATCGAGCACGTTCGGCACGGCGATGAAATAGGCCAGAAGCATCGGCAATCTTACCACCAACAGACTGATGGCGACCATCACTCCGGCCCATTCCAAGACATAACTGAAGCGGCGCATGGCAAAGGCAAAGAGCGCGCCTTCACGAAAACTGGCGCCTTTGATCCAGGCAACACAGACCGTGATGAGATAGACCTGAAGGTAGACCCCGACGAAATACTCGAACAGAAACGAAGTGGCGTCGATCACGGCGGAGAGTTGCAGCAAATGCGCCGTCGAAAGGTGCCGTTGCCAGAGTGGCAGTTGCCAGTAGACGAGCGGCTTTACCAGTGCCGCCAGCAGGCTCACCAGCACCAGGAGGTAAATGGCGATGCTGGCGCGCCGATAGAGCTTGCGCAGAGCTTTCCACAGGGCACGGTGCAGTCCGCGCCAGTTAACGAGAAGTAGAATTGCCGCCAGCACCGAAAGAGGGTAGGTGGTGGTCGCGTTATCGAACAGGCCAGCCACGCCCTCTACTGCCGGCAGTGGCGCATCCTGCGCGACGTCTGCCAGTCGTGGCCAGGCCCAGGATGAAGGGGCGTCGAGCGGTCCGAATTGGAGCGTGAGCGGCCGAGGCGCTAGAATGGTGGATTGGAACGCGGCATAGGCTAGCCCGAGAAGGACAAAGGTCAGCCAGATGCGTTCGTAGCGGACGATGCAGCGGAGGCCATCGCGCAGTGCCAGCCGGTTCGGATTTGCCAGCATCACCAGCACGTAGCCCGCGAGCAGGCCTAACAAAGGATAGAGAGGTGGCATTGGAGGCTAGCGCGCCGCGCGCCCTCTTTCCTCACGCTGAAACGACGAGCCGCCGAGATGGTGAGCGCCCGGTTTTCGCTCACCGCTCACGGCCGTCTCAGCGAATCAGTCCCCAGTGGTTATTGAACGGCCAGTAAACCGCCAGCCCGCGCCCCACCAAATTTTCCTCCGGCACCGGACCCCAGTAACGGCTGTCGTAACTGAAGAAACTGTTATCGCCCATCGCGAAGTAACTGTGCGCCGGCACCGTAAACGTCTGATCGGGCTGTGCGAGGTAACCGCGGCCGCTGGCATAGCCGCGATACGGCGCCTGCGCGCCTATCACCCGCTGGAAGCCGAGCCGGGTCGGAAGCTCGCCGTTAATGTAAAGCTTAGGCGGATCGATCCGCAAAGTATCGCCCGGTTCGCCCGCCATCCGTTTGATAAAAAACGGTGCGCCGGTCTCAGGATCTTCTGTGATCATGAAGATGTGGTTGGTGCGAAAAACGAAGACGTCGCCCCGGTGCGGCTTGACGAAGTTGTAGCTAAATTTATCGACGAAGACCTGATCTCCCGTATCGACCGCTCCCCGCGCGATGACGTCGCCACGATGATAACGAGTCCCGGGCATCACTTTAAAATCCTGCCGCAAAGTGTCCGGCGGGCAATAGACCAGATAATTGGCGCGGTCGCACAGGATGCGCGACCAGGTAAAAAAGAAGAGATACTTCTGTGGCGCCACTTCCTCCACCTGCACATCGTCGCTTGCCACCACGTTGATGTAGTTGCGACCCAGGGCGAAAAACTCCAGCACCTGGCGGAGAAAATTGGGCGACGCTTCGGTCGTCGGATGACCGATGATGCCGTTCAAGGTCGGCTGCATCGATCCTGTCGGAATTTTAAACGGTTGAATGAAGAATGACCGCACCGCCACGGCCACGATGATCGCCACCAGAATCACCTCGGTATTCTCGCGCCAGCCTGCTTCCCAGCGGGGTGCGGCCTGTTTCGCCACCAGGGCATCGAGCTGCTCGGATCTCTCGCGGACGGCGCTCCGATCCCGGCGCCCGATCGCGTCGCGCAGCGCATTCGCCTGCGAGTCGTAACTGGCGAGCTCCGTTTCGCTCAGCAAATCCCGCCGATACCGCCGCACCTTCTCCGCGTGCCGCAGCAAAAGCCTGGCGTGTTTCATTTCCCCGGAGCCAAACATCCGCGAACGCTACTCGTCCGCCGGAATTTGCAAATCCCCAATGAGC
>JBDTXE010000037.1:0-11125 GCA_040006335.1 Verrucomicrobiota bacterium
ACATTCCTAACAAAAGCTGGCTCGTTCAGAACCTGGAGAATAAAAGGAGCGTCGAGGTCGGGGTCTAGGGCGCGCAGGCGTAGCCGGGTAGTTTGCAGGGACGAAGAATTGAGAAAGCAAGAATGCCGCAACTCGAGGAGGACGCTGGGCGCTGACGCCTGTTATGCAAACGCCGAAGATCCAGGATCAAACCAACGGCGGCAGCAGAAGCCGAGGGAAGATTACTCGCGCGGGCGACAATCCTCGCGGGAAGCAATCTCGTCGGCGGTTGCTGGGCGAACTGTGCTGGCCATCATATGAACACGCCGCTCGTCGTCGAAGAGGCCGGTGACGACGAGGCCGGTCGGATGCGTGCTAACGTTATCCAGATGAAAGAAATCGGCTGGCGCTGAAGGCCGGTTGTCCCGGTGCATCACGACCATGAGTTTGCCGGCATGAGCGCGCGCGTAAGATCGCGCGTCAAATCCTCCCTCGAGTGGCGATGCCACGGGAAGATCTGGAGTCATGGCCATGTTCAGGCTGCTTTGCGTGCGCGCGGCGTTGCGGGAAACGCAAGCACGGGAGCGTCGGCCGGCGGGAGAGCTTCCGTGGCTTCACTGGTGATCTTGCCTTCAACGATCTCGGATAAGGCGATATCGGCGTTACCCATGCCAGGCGGGGCAAGAATCAAGGCCCGGTGTCCGCCGGCCAATTGCCGCACCCGCAGGCGCACCATATTTACCAAGGTTCCGGTTTCAGGAACGACCTGAAGAGCTTGATTGAGAAGGTCAGCATTCATAATCGATAGAGGCGCATCGCGGTGTCTGCGATGGAGTTGGGCACTGCGGAAATGGAGAAAACCGATAGGAATCGGAGGAAAGGGTGACAGCGCAAGGGTTGAAGATCGGCCGCGGATGCACGCGCGATCAGCGCTTCATCAGGGACAGGACTATACGCTACAAACGGCAATAAACCTAATGAGAAGAAAGCGGAGGGCTCATGGTGGGGTTGCGAAGGGGGAGTTTAAAAAACCCGTGGGGGAGGCACGAGTTCGCATCCGCAGCGAGGGCGTCCGGCGAAGGTGCGTATATGGGTAAACCTTGCCGCGCCGCACGGGGCTTCGTCATTTCTAGCTGCTCAAAACCGTCGGCCACTAGAATGGCCACCTTTTTTCCATTGAGTTTACCCGAAGGCGGTCACTCGAAGAAGGCAGCGATCTAAAGGAGGACTTTACGGTGCAAATTTTCGACCACCCCGGTGCGGGATCATCGGAGTGTCACCTGCCTCTCTAGCCGACAGCTCCCTTTTCCGTTTAGAATCAGTGGCCTGAAAAGAAAAGCGCTCCAAACCTCGCGGTCTGGAGCGCTAATCTCGCGTTAACGAGTGTTAAATTAGGCGGTCTTGGCCTCAGGCGCTTTTGACATGGCGGAACTGGTAATGTCTTCCGCGCCGGCGTTCTTGAACACGTCCATGGCGCGCGTCTTCTGGTCGCCGTCGTGAGTATGCACCGCGATGAGGTAGTTTCCGTCCTTTAATTTCGTCTCGTAGCGTTTCGCTTCGACTTCCGGAATTCCCAGACCAACGAGGCCGCCAACGAGGCCGCCGGTCGCTCCACCGACCGCAGCGCCACTCAGAGCCGCCATGATAGGGCCAGCGGCGATGAGAGGGCCCACCCCCGGGATCGCAAGCGCGCCAATGCCGGCGAGCAAGCCGATAACACCGCCGGTGACGCCGCCTGCGGTCGCTCCGGTGGCCGCGCCTTCTGGCGCCTTGGTGGCTTTGACGTGGCCAATATCGTGTTTGCCTTCGGTGTCGGGAAGGAGAACGGACATTTCGTCAGGGGGGAAACCCGCCTGCTGCAAGCCTTCGACGAGAGTTTCCGCCTGAGCATGTGTGTTGACGATTCCGAATACTGATGTTTTTGACATAGGTGTGGTAGTGTTTAGCAGTTGCGTTATTTCGAAGCTTTGACTTCGAGTTGGTTATCGACGCGAGCACCGCCCGCGGCAGCTTGCGCGAGCTCGGCGATCTTGGTTTTCTCAGCATCGCTTTTGACCGGGCCACGCAGAGTGACGACGCCATCGGCGGTAATGATCTTGACGTTCTTGGCGGTCATGGAAAGCGCGCTCTCTTTCATGACGGCACGGCGAATGGCGGCCGTGAGTTTCACGTCCTCCGATTTGTTCGACTGGCTGCCGGACGTTTTCGTCTCGTTGGAGCGATCGCGCGTATTCGTCTTGGTGTTATCGACCGCGGACGAATCCTGGGCGAGAGCGGAGAAGCTGAGCGCACTGAGGCAAAGCGAGGATAGAATTATTCTTTTCATAGGTTATTAAGCAAGCCGCCGAAAGTGACGGCACCCTTGTTACGCTGCTGCGATCAGTCATGGCCCTACGTTTATCGCTCGAGCCGAATCAGGGCTGAGACCGGGGCAGGCGACGGCGGGAGTTCGCGCCCGGCTCCGGGTCAGGAACCTAGGATTAATCCTTGCGATCAAGTGCAATGTAATCGTCGCGCGGCGGGCTGAAAGTATCGACGATTACCGTATCCTCCAGCGACTCAACACCATGAGGGATGTTGCTCGCGAGATAATAGGAGTCGCCCGCCCTAAGCTCGTGTGGAACTTCTGCGACAATGAGCCGGATTCTTCCCTGAACGACGTGCACGACCTGCTCCTGCGCATGCTGATGAGCGGGCATGCGGCTGCCGGCATCCAGTTTTGCCTCCATTTGATACATGCTACTTCCGTGCACCAGCGTCCGGCGACGGATCCCAGGGCAAATATCAATCCATGGATTTGTCATGGCCGGCATGTGGGGCGAACCGCTCTAAACGCGTCATTGAAGGATTATAGAACAAAAAGCGGCAATCAGGGACGGTCAAGGACGGGGAAGACGGCAGAGTTAGAACGCGTAACGACGTCGACCGGCGAATTTAGGGACGATAGCGCGCGATTGTTTCAAACTATCTAAGTTTATACTGTAAAGGCGCATGCTCCTGGATGGCTGCTACTCCCCTTATATGATTGACGGCGCCTCCACATCCTGCGCGAAATAAAGCTATGACGAAATCTAAATCAATTATTGCTACTTTGGCGTTGTCGTTAGTCGCGATAACATTTTCTTTAGCGGCCAGTGACCTGCAGATGGGCACCTGGAAGTTGAATGAGGGCAAGTCGAAACTGATGCCTGAAATGGGTAAAAATACGCTGGTGGTTTACGCCACCGACGGCGACAAGGTGAAGGTGACGGTGGATGGCGTGGGCAAGGATGGGAAAGCTACCCACAGTGTCTGGGTAGGTAAGTTCGACGGCAAAATGTATCCGGTGGAAGGCAATCTTGCTTATAATCAAGTGAAATACACGCCGGTGGACGATCACACCAACAAGATTGAGACGATGAAAGATGGAAAACCGGTGTGGTCGGGCAAGATCACGGTGGCAAAAGATGGGAAGTCACGCGAAGTGACGGTGAACGGGAGTGACGCGGAAGGGAAGAAGTTTCACGCTCTAGCTGTTTACGACAAAGAATAGGCAGACGAGAACGCCGCCTTCCGCGGCCTACGCTGCCGGGGTCGACCACACGTTTCATCCAGGCGCGACTAAAACAGTCTCCGCCTCCTCGGCACGGCACCGGCACGGGCTGCGGAGGCGAGGTTATTTCAGCCCGCGGTGGCGTGGCTTCTTGGGTCTCGACCGCGCACCAGCCGATTTGGTAGTCTCGCTTCATGACGACACGGACAGAGCCTGAGGCACGGGGAAGTGAACATCATCATTTCAGGTTCCATCTTCCTCACCGGCATCTCACCTCTGTTTTCGGCAACGATTGGTTCGCTCTCAAAGCGGAAGCCTTCGCTCGTTTTTTCGGCACGCCGTTTTTCCTCGTCGCGCAGAGCGTTATTGTCTTTGGCTGGATTCTGCTAAACGCGATTGGTCTCTTTCATTTCGACCTTTACCCATTTATTCTCCTCAATCTGGCGTTCAGCCTCCAGGCCGCCTACGCTGCGCCTCTCATCCTTCTTGCTCAGACGCGCCAAGCCGATCGCGATAAGGTGCATTCCGAGGCTGATGCGCAGCATCGAGAAGATCTCGCCATGGCCAGTCAGGAGCGCGAAGTAGTAGCGGCGCGCGAGACGGCGAAACTACTCGAATTGATGCGCCAGAACACCGAGCTCACCGAGCTGGTAAAAACATTGAGCGAGCGAATCGAGACGCTCACCAATGACCTGCACTGCACCTTGCTTAAAGCCGAGAAATCGCGGGTGGAGAAATCGACGAACGATTAGGATTCCAAGATTACCGGCGCGGTCTCCTCTTGCCGTTCCGGCAGTTCGTCGATGCGCGCGACTCTGTTTCTCGTGTTTTCACACGAAAACAAAAAGCCGCCGGGTTCGGCCCGGCGGCTCTTGCTTCCTGAGTTAGAGAATGGGCTTAGCTCAACCCGAGAGCGTCGAGCGTTGGCGCGTCGATCGTCGAGGTCGAGTAGAGCTGGTGATCGGACTGATAGCCACCCAACGCTTCGCGCGTCATTGGTCCCATCAAGCCGTCCACTTCCCCACGGTAGTAACCCATCTGCTGAAGTGCTGACTGCACATCGGCGATCACCTGATCTGGTGTGCGAGCCGAGCGCCCAACGTAGATCGGACCGTCGTACGGATAGTATTGCGCTGAGTTATCGTAACCCCAGGCCGGATACCAGTAGCCGTTATTCAAATAATACGCACCGCCGCCGATGACTTCGACCCGGTCATAACGTGAACGGTAGAAGCCTTGATCGTGCATGACGGGCTGGTAGGCACGGAAGACCTCATACTGCGGTCCCTGCCACTGCTCTGCGCCACTGATGCGATACCCCTGGTTGAAACTCACCGTCGGGATCTGCTGTGGCCTGGCCTGCGCATGGAAATTTACATGCTGCGTCTTGATCGCCTGGACATCAGCCTTCTTGCCTTCTTTGCCAACGGTGCCGTTTTGCACGGTCGTTTTCGCGCCCGCTTGAGCGTTCGGTTGCGCGGCAGTTTGCCCGCTGACAGAAGCCGCCGGAGTTGCGGCCGGGTTGTTCATTTTCTCGGCCTTGGCGTTGGCGTTATGCTTATTTTTGCCCTGCGCGTTAGCCTTATTCGCCTGCATGTCGGCAGCAGCGGTCGCGGCCGGGGCGGCGGAAGCATTCGCTGCTGGAGTCATTTTCGCGGCAGCTTCCTGATGCGCGGCGCGCTCTTTTTTGTTCTGTTTGCCCGCAGGCTGATTGGCCGTGGCGTTGGCATTAACGTTCGCATTGCCAGCCTTCTCGGCCGAGGCATTCGCCCCGGTAGCGGACGCGGGAGCCTTCTGCTCGCTCTTCATCTGGGCATGTTCCGCTTTCATCTGGCCGTGGTCGGCCTTGCGGTCGGCTTTCGCCTCGGGCTTGGCTGCGGCCTCCTGCTTGGCCTTTTTATCCTTTTTGGGATTTTGCTGGTCTTCGTCCTGCTGCGCCATCGCGCTGAAAGCGAGGGAAGAGCCAAGTAATATGGTTAGGAATGGTTTCATCGTAAGGTTAGTCGGGTGTTGACGCAGATTATTCACTCTCCTGACGGGATTAACGGAATACCGCCGCTGGGTCTCCTTGAGGGCTGCCGCCTAAGGAAGAAGTTTTCCTGAATTGCCGTCCACGCTGACCTCGGTGGTTTTCTGAGACCCGGCCTGAATGAGGGTGACAACCCAAATCCCGTGCTCATGGCCATTCGTCAAAACGCAGCTCTTGATCGTGGCATCAGGGAATTTTTTCAGCACCAAATGCTGGGCTTGGTTTTTCGTGATTTTTCCTTCCGCGAGCCGCCGATTTTCCCGCGGAGTTCCGGCAGCCTGAAGAAAGGAGGTGGCGAGCAGGACAGGGAGGAGAAAAATGAGCGATCGTTTCATGGGATCATTCAACCCGAGAAAACGGGTAGACGAAAGCAGAAAGCGGCGGGCGTGAGAGCAGGCTGCCTGGGGAGCGCACCGGGCTAGCGCGCGATGCAGATGTTCTTCGATTCGGTATAAAAATGGAGCGCTTCGTCGCCGCCTTCGCGCCCGAGGCCGCTCTGTTTCATCCCGCCGAAAGGAACGCGGAGATCGCGCACCATCCAGCAGTTCACCCAGACCGTGCCCGCATGGATTTGTTCGGCGACGCGATGCACGCGCTGCACATTCTGCGTCCAAACGCTGGAGGCGAGGCCGTAGTCGCTATCGTTGGCATAGGCGATGACCTGTTCTTCTCCCTCGAAGGGAGTAATCGTGACGACGGGACCGAAAATTTCCTCGCGATTTACCCGGCAGGTCACGGGTAGCCCGGTGATCACCGTTGGCGGGAAAAAATATCCCGCACGGCAACGTTCGTTAATTTTTGCTGGCGTGGCGCCACCGAGTGCAATCGTCCCGCCCTCCGACTTCGCCAGATCAACGTAAAATTGCACTTTCTCCAGCTGCATCCGGGAAACGATGGCGCCCTGGTCGGTGCCGGCTTCAAGCGGATCTCCGACTCTAAGTTTGCCGGCCGCTGCCACGAAACGCTCGACGAATTCCGGGTAGAGAGATTTCTCCACAAAAACGCGTGAACCGCAGAGGCAGACTTGCCCTTGGTTGGCGAAGGAAGAGCGGAGGCTCCCGGCAATGGCGGCGTCCAGATCAGCGTCGGCAAATACGATATTCGGATTCTTACCGCCTAGTTCTAACGAAACCTTCTTGAAGAGCGGCGCGCACGATTCTGCCACCTTTCGACCGGTGACAGTGCCGCCGGTAAAAGAAATCGCCGCGATTTTCGGGTCTGAAGTCATGGCCGTGCCCACCTTCTGGCCGGATCCCTGCACGACGTTGAGAACGCCGCCCGGCAACCCGGCTTCGCGGCAGATTTCCCCTAAGAGAAATGCAGTCATCGGCGTGATCTCGCTCGGCTTCGCGATCGCGGTATTTCCACAGGCGAGAGCGGGTGCGATCTTCCAGGTCAGGAGGTAAAGCGGGAGGTTCCACGGCGAAATCAGGCCGACGACGCCGAGGGGGAGGCGGAGCGTGTAATTGAAGGCCACACCATCGGTGATATGCGCCTGCTCCTCACGGTGCAGAATAGAGGTGGCAAAGAAGCGAAAGTTTGCGGCAGCGCGCGGAATATCAAGCGAACGCGCCAACGTGAGCGGCTTGCCCGTGTCGATCGACTCGGCCCGTGCCAGCTTCTCCAGATCGCGCTCGATGAGATCGGCTATCCGCAACAAAATCTGCGAGCGATCGGACGCCGGCAAGTGCGCCCAATCCGGAAACGCTTTTTCGGCTGCCGAGACCGCGAGTTCCACATCGCGCTCGTCGCTGTCCGGCACGGCCGAATACACCTGGCCAGTCGCGGGTTCGAAATTATCGAGGTATTGACCGCCGACAGGCGGAATAAATTCGCCGCCGATAAAATTCTGAAGGCGAAGTAGGTTCGCGGACATGTGAAGGCTATGCGCCGACGGAGAAAAGTTGGAACTTCATCCGCGGCAAGCGCGACGCCTCAGACTGACGCTTCCAACCAAGGTACGACATGCGCCCGGACCGGAGCGGCGAAGCCTTTCAGAGAGACATTTCCTAGTTCCTGAAACGGAATTGCCTTACCAAGACAAAGCTCCGCCACGACATTGGAAACGACAATTTGTTCCGGCGCAGCATAAGCGCACAGCCGCGCGGCGAGCTGCACGGTTGATCCGAAAAGGTCGTCATTCTGTTCGACTGGTTCGCCCGCGGCCAAGCCGATCCGGACTTTCACCGGATGTTTTTCGGAGGCGCGTTTGCTCAGTTCGCGTTGAATTTTACTCGCGCACTTCACCGCTCCGGCGGCGGAGACGAATGAGGCCATGATGCCATCGCCGGTGTGCTTCACTTCGCGCCCGCCCTGCTCCTTCAGGGCCGATCGGACGGTCTCGTCGTGCACCCGGAGGAAGCCCATGGCGGCTTCGTCGCCCATCGCCTGCGTCAGCGAAGTGGAGTCGACGATATCGGTGAAAAGGATGGTGCGAATCCCGGAATCCTGGACCTGCTTACCGGGAAGAACGACCGCACCGGTCGCGGGGCTAGACTCGCCGCCGCCGAGAAAGCTATCGGCCAGGTCCGGTTGCACCTCGATGATCTTATCCGCCATGTGTCCGTGCGCTTCGCGATGGACCCGGGTGGCGGTCTCGGCGTCGGGCGCCTCGACCAGGCAGAACGCCTTGCCGCATTCTTCATTGAACCAATAGCGACGATACTCCACGCCATATTTCGCCTGTATTTCGACATCGGCATGGTGAGCTTTGGAGACGTCCTCCGGGGTCGAACCGCGCAGGTCGTGGATGTCCATGAATAGCGGCATAACGCTGGTGCCACCGATAGTAACTTAATCGCGACTGATGGGCAATTTCGATCTCTCGTGGCAATGGAGAGTTTGGTAGACCACGCAGGAGCGTTCGATTAAGCGGATGAGAGGGTTTGCTGTTCGTCGTTAGCTTCGGCCCCGGTTCGAGGGCAGCGCATGGCTGTCATTTTGGCGGGCGGATGTTTTGGTTTACGCGGAACAAGTTGTCGGGATCGTAATTCTTCTTAATCGCGGCCAGCCGGGCGTAGTTCTCGCCGTAAGCCGCCTTCACGCGATCCTCGCCCTCGTCCATGAGGAAGTTCACATAGGCCGCGCCAGCAGAATAAGGGTGGAGAGCATCGTAGTAGGATTTTGTCCACGTCGTAATTTTCTCCCTGTTAGCCGGATCGGGATCCACTCCCACCATTACCTGGCACCAGTTCGCGTCGCGATGGTTCCACGCAGTTTCGCCCTTTCCGATTCGCCCGGCGGCGCCGTTGATCGGGTAGAGATGCATGGTGCACTGCATGGTGGGAAGGGTGTGGGCAAAGCGTAGGTGCTCCTTGATCGCTTCATCGCTCAATTCGTTGACGAAGTCCGCGCGCCAGTACCACTGCAACCCGGGAGGGAAAATGCCATCGAACAAGCTTTGAAAGACAGGTTGTGGGATTGGCCCGACGAGATCGAGCGCCGGTTTCTTAAACTCCCGGATGACTTTGAATCTTCGCTCCGCATCCGCGACTGGTGCCGTGCAGCCCCAGACGATCCCGCACATCTTTTTGTGGTGTAGATTTTCGGGAAAAGGCGGCCCGGGTGGCACCGTGAGAAAAGCGAAGTAACCGTTTAGATCGTCCGGCGCTTGGATGATGAAGTCGCGATACCACCTCATCACTTCGGCAGCCTCCTCCAGCTCGTAAAGCAGAGGACCACCATAAATGATGTCGACGGGGTGAAGGGCGAAAGTGAAAGCCGTCACCACTCCAAAATTTCCGCCGCCACCGCGCAGCGCCCAGAACAAATCCGGGTTTTCCTCGGCGTTGGCCTGAACAAAGCTTCCGTCCGCGAGGACAACGTCGGCCGAGAGAAGATTATCAATCGTGAGCCCATATTGGCGCGTCAGAATTCCGATGCCGCCACCAAGCGTCAAACCGCCAACTCCGGTGGTGGAGATGATTCCGCTCGGTGTCGCCAGTCCGAATACGTGCGTGGCATGATCCACCTCCGCCCAGGTGCAGCCACCGCCGACAGTCGCAGTCCGCGCCTTGGGATCAATGCGGGTATATCTGATTCCGGAGAGATCGATCACCAGGCCATCGTCACAAAGGCCAAGACCACCGCCGTTGTGGCCGCCGCCGCGGATGGCGAGGAGGACCTTGTGTTCGCGCGCGAAATTTACGCAACGAATGACATCGGCGACATCAGCGCAACGCGCGATCAGGCGCGGCTTTTTGTCGATCATGGCATTGTAAACCCTGCGCGCATCGTCGTAGCCCGCGTCTCCGCGCGCGATTAATTCGCCGCGAAGATTCGCCCGCAGTTCGGCACTGTCATCGAGTGAGTTCATCACCCCAGAAGAACAAAGAACGAGTCCGGGAGCACGCGCAAATTCGAGTTGTCGCTCCGGCGCGCTCTTATTTTGTGCGGCTGTTCGTCAGGTCGACGCCGCCGCACGAAAGCAAACGCGCTTACGCTGACTGTTTTTCTTTGCTCGCCTTCCCTGAGCGAGTCATGCCGGTCGCCGGGATCTCCGGGACGGTCTTTAGTTCTAAAGTAAACGTGGCCCCGGTGCCGAGGCCATCACTGGCGGCGGAGATTTTGCCTCCGTGCATTCGCACAATTGCGCGGCAGATCGCGAGGCCAAGTCCCAGGCCGTCGCCATTGGAATCGCCCTGTTCGAAAGCGACGAATAATTTAGGCATTGTCTCCGGCGAAATCCCGCGCCCGGAATCTTTGACGGTGAAGCCAAGAACACCCGGCTGCGCGTCATAGGAGGAAATATCGATGCGGCCTTTGGCGGGGGTAAATTTCTCGGCGTTCCGCAGCAGATTCCAGAAGACCTGCTGGATCCGAGTCGCATCCGCCAGGACGAGGTGATTACTGGCCTGCAGATCGAGATTCACCTCCAGCTGTTTGTCCTCCATCTGCGCGCGGACGATTTCGAGCGCATGCTGAAGCAGTGTATCCGCGCGGACAGGCTGCAGCTTCAGCCGCAGTTTGCCCTGGCTGATGCGGGTGTGGTCGAGCAGGTCATCGATCAGGCGGGCTTCCAGTTCGACATTCCGCCGGATCATCTGCAAACCTTCCCGCATCTCCGCGTCCAGTCTCGGCTCTTCGAGCGTGGCGCAGGCCCACATTAAAACCGGATTCAATGGGGTGCGGAGCTCATGACTAAGCGCGGCCAGGAAACGATCCTTGGCCAAGTTTGCTTCTTCGGCGGTTTCCTTTTGTTGCTGCAATTCCAGTTCCGTCTGCTTGCGCTCGAGGTAGAGACCGACCTGAATTCCGAAAGCGCCCGCCAGCGCCAATAAATCGTCGTCCGGTGCAATCGGGTGGGCCCCGACTAATTCGATCGCTCCACCAATGCCGCGTGATCCGCGTAGCGGAAAGGCGAAAGCACTTTGGTTGCCGGTCTTCTCCGCTGATGCAATCGAAAGATCAGACGACCAGACCGGCTTTTCACTCGCGATCGCGTGCCGTGGCGTCTTTCCCTGATTTTCTTGCTCGAGTCCCGCGTCCGCGTCCGAGGCGCGCCAAATCGCGCGGCGAGATAGTTCGCCCGAGGGTTCCAAGATCCAGAGCGCGGCGAAATTCCAGGGGCCGCTCCTGGCGATGGT
>JBDTXE010000038.1:0-11049 GCA_040006335.1 Verrucomicrobiota bacterium
ACCTTGGTGGCGGCGAAGGTTGCGCGCTGAGATCTCGCAGGAAGTCCGGCTGACGAGGCGTGCACTTTTGCCCTGATAACCACGCACGCCTCAGGCTGTGATTCGTTGCTCGCGCACAAACAGTTCAGGGAAGGCGTGACAAAGGATAGACGCCAAAACCAGCGTGCGAGACGCCCGCGCACAGGCGGGCAGGCAGCGCGCTATCCGGCGAGAGACGCCTCGGCAGGCGAGGCCACGCGCACCTCGCCGAGATCGAGCGCGAGGGAGTCGCGGGCGATTTCGAGAAAGGCGTCGGGTTTATCGGTGAGAACGACGGTGAGTCCTCCGCGCTCGCCGGCAGCAGGAGCGACTTCTTTTCGCGCGAGCATGTCTGCCATGGCATGGGCGCAATTCTGCGCGGAATCGACCAGGGTGACACCGGCCCCAAGAAAACGCGCGAAGGCTTCGCGGAGCAGAGGGTAATGGGTGCACCCGAGGACGAGGGTATCGATCTCGCTCTCGCGCAATGGGGTGAGATAGCGCGCAATGGCGCGGTCGGTGACGTCGTCCTGCAACCAGCCTTCCTCGATCAAAGGAACGAGGAGCGGACAGGCGCGGGAGACGACCTGAAGATCCGGGTTGCGCCGGCTGAGCGCGGTTTCGTAGGCGCCGCTCTTAATGGTGGCGCGAGTTCCAATAACGCCGATGTGGCCATTGCGAGTGGTGACGGCAGCGGCGGCAGCACCGGGCTCGATCACGCCGATGACGGGAACGGGGAGAGCGGCCTGCAATTTCGGCAAGGCGAGCGCAGAAGCGGTGTTACAGGCGACGACGATGGCCTTGGCGTTTTCCCGCAACAGCATCGCGGAGATCTCGAAACTATAGCGTTGCACCGTGCTCGGGCTCTTGCTCCCGTAAGGCACCCGCGCGGTGTCGCCGATGTAGAGAATGTCTTCGCGCGGGAGTAGGTCGCGCAGGGCCTTGACTACGGTCAACCCGCCGATGCCGGAATCGAAGACGCCGATGGGACTCATGCGGAGCTAACGGAAAGCGAAAGGAATGACCGGAACCGCGAGGCGCGGTGTCCTGATTGTTCGCGCCAAAGGTGTTCCTCTTTCACGCCCCAAGTTCGGGCCGCAGGGGCGGCTCGCAAGCGCTTTGAGTGCCCGCGGCTCAGCCCCGCGGTTGCGGAGTTACGATTTCGTTTTGCAAAGCGCTGCTGCGCTCTGAACATTCCCGCACGATGCCGGAGTTGCCGAAAACATACGATCCTAATGCCGTCGAGCCGAAGTGGTACGCGCGCTGGTTGGAGAAAAATGCTTTTTCCGCGGACGCGAAATCGTCAAAGCCGGCGTTCTCCATTGTCATCCCGCCGCCCAACATCACGGGCGTGCTCACGCTCGGGCACGTGTTGAACAACACCATCCAGGACATACTGGCGCGGCGCGCGCGCATGCTCGGGCACGAAGTGCTCTGGCTCCCGGGGACGGACCACGCTGGACTGGCGACGCAGACCGCGGTGGAGAAGTCGCTGCGGAAGGAAAAGCTGACGCGGCACGATCTTGGCCGGGAAGAGTTTCTCCGCCGGGTGGTGGTGTGGCAGGAGAAACATGGCGGCATTATTATCGAGCAACTGAAACGGCTTGGTTGCTCGTGCGATTGGTCGCGCCAGCGCTTCACGCTCGATCCGGATTACGCGCGCGCGGTGCAACAGGCGTTCGTCGATCTTTATGAGAAAGGACTGATTTATCGCGGGCGTCGAATGATCAACTGGGATCCGGCGGCGCTGACGGCGCTTTCCGACGAAGAAGTCATCCCGACGCCGCAGAAGAGCGCGCTTTATTATGTCCGCTACGAGCTGGCGGATGAGCCAGGAAAGTTTATCGAAGTGGCGACGACGCGGCCGGAAACAATCATGGCCGATGTGGCGCTGGCGGTGCATCCGGATGATCTGCGCTACCGCGGAATGCTCGGGCGAAAAGTCTGGCGGCCGCTCGCTCGCGCGGAGATCCCGATCGTATCCGACGAGGTGATCGATCCAAAGTTTGGCACGGGGGTATTGAAAGTGACGCCGGCGCACGACAAGGTCGATTTCGAGATCGGACGCCGGCATTCGCTCCCGGTGATCGACGTCCTGACGGCCGAGGGCCGCATCACCTGTCCCGACGTCCCGGAGCTGCACGGGCTCGACCGGTTCGAGGCGCGAACGAAAGCGGCGGAGTTATTAACGAAAGCTGGACTGCTGGCGAAGACGGAACCGCATGAAAGCACGGTGGGATTCAGCGAACGCGCGGGCGTTCCGATCGAGCCGCGCTTGAGCGAGCAATGGTTTCTCCGTTATCCGAAAACGGAAGAAGCGTTGCGGGTGGTGCGCGAACATCTGATCCGTTTCTTCCCCGGACATTGGGAGAAGGTTTACGCGCGCTGGCTGGAGAATATCCAGGATTGGTGCATCAGCCGGCAGGTCTGGTGGGGGCATCGCGTCCCGGCATGGTATGAGGGAGGCCAGGTTTCTGACTTGCCCGACGTGGGCGTGCAAATCGATTCGCCGGGAGAAGGCTGGACGCAGGATCCGGACACGCTCGATACCTGGTTTTCCTCTTGGCTCTGGGCCTACCAGACGATGGATGCGGAGACGCGAGCGAAGTTCTATCCCACGAGTGTGCTCGTGACAGGGCCGGACATTATTTTCTTCTGGGTGGCCCGGATGATCATCGCGGGACTGGAGTTTCAGCCGGGGCGAACTGCTGCGGTGGAGGACAATATTCCGTTTCGCGACGTGTTTTTTACCGGTCTCATCCGGGATCAGCAGGGTCGCAAGATGTCGAAGTCTCTCGGGAATTCACCGGATCCGTTGGAGCTGATGGCAAAGTACGGCGCTGATGGATTGCGGTTCGGACTGATGCGGATTGCGCCCAGCGGCCAGGATATTCGCTTCGACGAGAAGCAGATTGAAGAAGGTCGTAACTTTGCGACCAAGCTTTGGAACGCAGCTCGTTTCCGGCAAATGCACGGTCTCTCCGAAGCGCAGCCGCAACTCGATCCCGCCGCGCTCTCCATTTACGCGATCGAGCTACTGGCGCGACTGAATGAAACGATCGCCGCGATCGACGACGCTTTTCGCGAGTATCAGTTCAGCACGGTGGCGCAGCGTCTCTATGAATTCGTCTGGGCGGATTATTGCGACTGGTTCGTGGAGGCGGCGAAGAGCGATATTTTCAGCGAAGATTCCGCGCAAAAAAAAATGGCGCTGGCGACGATGGATCACGTGCTGGCGGCGAGTCTGCGGTTGCTGCATCCGTTCATGCCGCACGTGACGGAGGAACTCTGGACGCTCCTTGGTTTCGGGGGCGCGGCCGACACCTTCCTCGATTTCATCGCGCCGCCCATGCCGATCGATCTTGGCGGTGCCCCAGTGCAGACCGCGCGGGCCAGAGTTCGCGCCGTTTACGAGACCGTCGAAGCCGGCCGCAATCTGCGAGCGGAAGCGCGGGTGGCGTCGAATCAGAAGGCAAATTTTGTTTTGCGCACGACCGACATTTCCGTCGCCGCAGAGGCGGGAACACTAGGTCGGCTGCTGAATGCCGAAACCTTCGAGGTCGCGGCAGAGTTTGCCCCGCCGGCAGGGTCATCGATCGCGGCCACGCGCCTGGGCGAATTATTTCTGGTATTGAAGGAGTCGGACCGGGCGGTGGAACGCGAGCGGCTCGAAAAGGAAGTCGTTAAACTGCGCCAGGATTTAGCGTCGACTCAGGGAAAGCTGCGCAATACCTCTTTTACCGAACGGGCGCCGGCGGCTGTGGTAGAGGAGCATCGGCGGCGCGAAGCTGATTTTGGAAAACGGCTGGCGCAACTGGAGGCTGCCCTAATTTCCCTGCCGTGAAGCCGAGGCGGTAGCCGTCGATTACCCCGCCGCGCGCGGCAAAAAACTTTTTCAGCTCGGTCGGATAGGGTGAGCCATCCGCTTCGCGATTAAGTTCGAACCAGAGCCGGCCATTTGGCGTGAGACGGCTGGCGGCGTCATCGAGAAAATAATTCCACTCGTCCTCACGCCAGGGCTGAGTGCTGTGATCGTTAAAGCAGACGAGAAAGCCGGTGATAAGGTCGAATTTGTGCGGAAACGCTGGCAACGGATGGAAAGGTTTGATCCGGGCCACGACGCGCGGCAGGCCGAGGAGCGCGATCAGCTCGTTGAACATCGGAATATTATTCAAATCGAGGCCGGTCACGTTGTGGCCGAGGAGCGAGCAAATGTAGAGGAAGTAGCCGGCGCCGCAGCCGAGGTCGAGGATGCGCAGGGGCTGGGAAACATCGAGGCGCAGCTCGCGGATGCGGTCGAGATTGACCCTGAGCCAGTGCTGCAGATGGAGATATTTGGGTGGTCCTTCCGTCGGGTTCGGGTCACGATAACGCACGCGGATCTCGGCGAAACGTTTCGGGTCGATCGACGCAATAATTTCATCCGGAGTCAGCCGTGGTTGACGCAAGCAGCGATGCACGATCCCCCGGGTATGCCGCCGTGCGCTCAGGAGCGCGTCCCCCGTTACGACTTTGCGAAGCTTATTAGCGAACTCCACCCTGATACTCCCTTGCCATTTGGCCGAACCGTAGCAGGCAGAGGGCCGTTGGCAAAACGCGCCAGGGAGATAAAATGAACACCGAAATGTCCTGGCCAAAAAAACTGCTTTGGATCGCGGTAACGCTGCTCGGTCTGGCCGCCATCGTGATGCTGGCCTGGGTGCGCCAGGAACAGGTCAACGCGCTCTGGATCGTGGTGGCAGGGATGTGTGCGTTCGCGGTGAGCTACCGCTTTTATTCGAAATGGCTCGCGACCAAAGTCCTGCTGCTGAATGATGCACGCGCCACTCCGGCGCTGGTGGAAAATGACGGCAAGGATTTTGTGCCGACAAGCCGTTGGATGGTCTTCGGCCATCACTTTGCGGCTATTGCCGGCCCGGGGCCACTAGTCGGGCCAGTCCTGGCCGCGCAGTTTGGTTTTTTGCCAGGAACGCTCTGGATCCTGATCGGAGCCACGCTCGGCGGCGGGGTGCACGACATGATCGTGCTCTTCGCGTCAGTCCGACGCCGCGGTAAGACGCTCGGGCAAATGGTGAAAGAAGAAATCGGGCCCGTCGTCGGCGGACTCGCTCTTTTCAGTGTGCTGGCGATCATGATTATTCTCATGGCGGTGCTGGCGCTGGTGGTGGTGCAGGCGTTGGCAAAAAGTCCCTGGGGCGTCTTCACCATGGCGATGACAATCCCGGTCGCGCTGATCATGGGATTGGGTTTGCGCAGCGGCAGAGTCGGCGTCGGCTGGGTCACTGCGTTCGGCATCGCCGGATTGGTCATGGCCGTCTGGGGCGGGCGGTTCCTGGGACAGTACCCGGAAATTTCGAGCTGGTTTCAGCACAGCGATCGCTGGCTGGCCTGGGCCATCATGATCTACGGCCTGGCCGCCTCGATCCTTCCGGTTTGGATGCTGCTGACGCCGCGTGATTATCTCAGCACGTTCTTGAAGCTTGGAACGGTGGCGGCGCTCGGAGTGGCGGTGGTGTTCATTCATCCGACCCTGCAAATGCCGGCGTTGACGAGATTCATCGATGGCTCGGGGCTTGTTTTCGCCGGGCCGGTTTTTCCGTTCGTCTGCATCACCATTGCCTGTGGCGCGGTTTCAGGCTTTCACTCGCTCATCGCTTCCGGCACCACGCCTAAAATGTTGCAGAGGGAATCGCGCATCCGCGACATCGGGTACGGCGCGATGGTAACGGAGATGGTGGTCGCCTTGATGGCCCTCATTGCCGCCTGCGTCCTACAGCCCGGCGAATATTTTGCGATCAATACCAAGGGTGAACCCGCCGCCGTGGTGCAAAAAGTCTCGGCTGCCGGCTTCCCCGTGACGGAAGCGCAGATGAGCGAACTGGCGCACAATCTGGGCGAGCAAACGATGTTCGGGCGGGCAGGGGGCGCGCCCACGTTCGCCGTGGGAATGGCGCACATGTTTGCGCGGATCTCGACCAGCCCGACCGCGCTCGCGCTCTGGTATCACTTCGCCATCATGTTCGAGGCTTTGTTCATTCTGACGACGATTGACGCCGGGACGCGAGTCGGGCGTTTCCTCCTCCAGGATTTGCTCGGGAACATCTGGCGGCCGCTGGGCAACACGCGTTCGTGGACGGCGAATTTATTCTCGAGCGTGTTACTGGTGGCGGCGTGGGGCTGGTTTCTTTACCAGGGAGTGATCGATCCGCTGGGCGGCATTAACACGCTCTGGCCGCTCTTCGGCCTGGCAAACCAGCTCCTTTCCGTGATCGCGCTTTGCCTTGGCACCACGCTGTTGCTGAAGACGAGCAGGCTGCGCTACGTCTGGGTTACGCTAGTGCCCCTGGTTTTCATGTGCGTGGTGACGTTCTCGGCCGGGTATCTCAAAATTTTCTCGCGGGATCCGCTGCTTGGGTTTTTCGCTGGCGCGGAAAAGTTGGAGCGGACTGGCGCCGGGATTGCGAATGCGAGCATAGGGGCCGATCTGGAACGGCAAGCGGGAGTGTGGCGCTTCGATGCTCTCATCGCCGGCATGTTTCTCCTTCTCGTGCTTCTCATCGTAGTGGGCTCGGCTTTCGAATGGTATCGCCTGCTGCGCGGCACGAAGCCCGTTAAGTTGCACGAGAGCGCGTTCGTGGCGGTGCGTGATGTCGCGGGCTATCGGGGCGAATGCGCAGAATGAAACCTTCGCTGCAACCAGGGTTGCCTCTTTACAATTCGCGCCCTTAGACTGCGCTCTGACTTATGAGTGAAACGCGCCTCTATCTCCCAGTGATTCTTGGTACTTCGCGCAAGGGTCGTCGAAGTGAAAACGTGGCGCGATTTGTCCATGAGCAATTGGCTGCGCGAGCCGGAATTGAGACGGAGCTGATCGATATCCGCGAGCTTCCGTTAGCGCTGGACGACGCCGGCGAGCAGGCCAAGATGCCGGCGTTCTCCGCGCAGATGAATCGTGCCGATGGCGTCGTTCTCGTCGTCCCGGAGTATAACCATGGCTATCCCGGTCTGCTGAAGCACGCGCTCGATACCAATCTCGACGAATACAATCACAAGGCGGCTGGTATTTGCGGTGTCTCCGCCGGGTCTTTTGGCGGCACGCGTGTGATCGAATCGCTCCTGCCGGTGCTGCGCGAACTCGGCCTGGTCGCGATCGGCGTCGATGTGAATTTTGGGAGTGCTGCGCACCTCTTCGATGAAAAAGGCACGCTCCTCGACCAAAAGTATATTGCGCGGGTGGGACGGTTTCTGGATGAGTTAATCTGGATGGCGCGTGTGCTGCGGGCGGGGCGCGAAGGGGTTGCGCCAGTTTGAGCGCGGAAGCGATCACGAGAGACCCGCGGAGATGAGCGCAGACAACGTGGACGCGCGCATACGAGTCGCCGGTCTTCTACCCGAGGATTTGGAAGAAAGCTTCGCGCGTTCCGCTGGACCAGGTGGACAGCACGTCAACAAGGTGTCGACTGCGGTCACGCTGCGTCACCGTCCTAGTGGCGTAAGCGTGACGGTACAGGACTCGCGTTCCCAGGCGACGAATAGAAAACTGGCCCGAGAACGGCTGCTCCAGGCGATCATCGATCGGGAGAAGAAAGAGCGCGCCGCTCATCGCGCCGCGCGCGAAAAAGAAAGGCGGCGAAAATCGCCGCGCCCGACAAAGCTAAAGAACCGTATTCTGGAAGGCAAGAAAAGGCGGGCGCAGCTTAAAGAGCGGCGGCGGGCGGTCCCGGAGTGACGCTCCATCATCCGCGGAGCAGGCGATGCAGTATTTTTTTGCATAAGTTTGCCCGCGGAAGAGAGTCTGCTTGCCGCGCCTTATCGTTTGGAAGCGAGAAGGATTATGCAATTTTGGTGGCCGGCGTCGAGCAATGACCACCGCGATTTGCTGAACGCCTATTTAGAGGTGAATTTAGTTTCGAGCCCGCCTGTGTAAAGTTAGCGAGAAATACATCTGCGGGCGCCACTTGCACCGAATTGTCAGTCAAACCTGTTACCTATGAAACCATACCTTATTGTCTCAGCAGCGGTGATGGGGGCCTTGACCTCCTGCACTACCGTGGTGCGCGAGCCGGCCTCCGCCACGACAACAACCGTCCACGAAACCACCACGGCGACCCGTCCCACTACCGCCGTGCAAACCACCACCACCCACTCCGGCGGCTATTAACCGGCCGAGTAACCCAACAGAAGGAAACTAAATCAAATGATGAAGCTGATTACCCTGAATATGCTTGCTGTCCTCGCCCTCTGCGCTTTCGGCGCCTGTGCCAGTGACGAGGCGGCCACGACTACTACGACCACTACGCACGAAAGCAGTGCCACCACTGTTCCCGCTGCCACGCAACAGACGACAAGCGTCCGTAGTTCCGGCGGTTACTAGGTCCGAAAAGATCTATTTGCGAAAGAGCGCGCGCCGAAAGGTAGCGCGCTCTTTTTATGTCGCGATTTCGGCTTCGGCCTCCTCGGCCTGGCTGACGACAGGCGCGATCGCCTGCAGTTTCTCCGCGCCCTTCAGGTTGATGAGCTTGACCCCCATCGTGTTCCGACCCGTCTCCCTGATCTCCTTCACTCGCGTCCGCACCATTTGACCCTTGGTCGTGATAAGCATGAGCTCGTCGTTGTCCCGGACGGTCAAAGCCCCCACTACGCTCCCGGTTTTGTCGCCGGTCTTCATCGTGATGATGCCCTTGCCGCCGCGCGATTGTTTCCGGTAGTCGTCGAAGGGCGTGCGCTTTCCGATTCCGTTTTCGCCTGCCACTAAAAGCATCGACTCGGAGTCCACAATCGCGCTCGCCACGATGTGGTCGCCTTTCCCGGGTCGGATGCCCCAGACTCCCACGGTGTTGCGGCCCTGATCACGCAATTGCTCTTCGTGAAAACGGAGGCTCATGCCATCTTTTGTTATCAGGACGAGTTCGTTATTCCCAGAGGTGAGCTTGGCATCGATCAGGCAGTCGCCGTCTTCCACCTGGATCGCGATGATGCCGCCTTTGCGCACATTGGCGTAATCGGAAAGATTCGATTTTTTCACGATGCCGGTGCGCGTCGCGAAAGCGATGTGGAGATTCTCATCCCAGGTGTTGTCGGTTGCGCTCGGACCGCTGCCGCTTTTCTTCGACTGAATGCGAATGGTGGCGGCGATTTTTTCCTCGTTGCGAAGCTCAAGCAGATTCGCGATGGAGCGGCCTTTGGCGGCACGACCCATTTCCGGAATCTCATAAACTTTTTCTACGTAACAGCGCCCGGTCTCGGTAAAGAACATCAAGTAATCGTGCGTCGTCGCGGTAAAGAGATGCTGGATGAAATCGCCTTCGTCTTCCTGCGTCGCGCCCTCGCGCGTCGTCATTCCAACCACGCCTTTGCCGCCGCGGCGTTGCGCCCGGAACGCGCTCACCGCGGTGCGCTTGATGAATCCCCCGTGGGTGATTGAGATAATGCAGCCCTCGTTCGCGATAAGATCTTCCATGTTCATCTCGCCTTCATCGGGCACGAGCTGGGTCAGGCGCGGGGAACCGTATTTGTCGCGGATTTCGCGCAACTCCTTCTTGATAATGGTGAAGACGCGCAGCTCTTTCGCGAGAATGTCGCGCAAATCTTTGATCGTCTCGACCAGGCCGCTGTATTCCCCGACGATTTTTCCGCGCTCGAGACCGGTCAATTGATAAAGACGAAGGTCCAGGATCTGATTGGCCTGGTGTTCGCTGAAAGCGTAGCGGCCGTCGGTCAGGCGCGCTTCGCTTCGAATTAAAATCCCAATCGTCTCAACTTGTTTACGCGCGAATTCGAAAGCCAAAAGTTTGACCCGCGCTTCCTCGCGATGAGCCGACCCGCGGATAATGCGCAGGAATTCGTCGAGATTCGCCAGGGCGATGAGGAAACCTTCGAGCGTTTCCGCGCGTTCTTCGGCTTTGCGCAACTCGTAGCGCGTCCGCCGCAACACCACTTCGCGGCGGTGTTCGATGTATGCCTGATTCGCGGCCTTGAGCGGCAGCAATTTCGGCCGGCCGTGATCGATCGCCAGCATGTTGACCGCGAACGAGCTTTCGAGCGCGGTGTGCTTGTAAAGATTGTTGATCACCACCTTCGGATTGCCGTCGCGTTTTAATTCGATCACCACGCGCGTATTTTCGTCCGATTCGTCCCGAATCGCGGTGATGTCCGAGAGGACCTTGTCGTTGACCAGGGACGCGATGCGCTCGACCAGAGTGGCGCGGTTCACGTTGTAGGGAATTTCCGTAATGACGATTTGCTCGCGGTTACCCTTGAGCTCTTCGACGCCGGCTTTGCCCCGCACTTTCATGCTGCCGCGGCCGGTCTCGAGATACTGCTTGATTCCAGCGAGGCCCAGAATGGCGCAACCGGTCGGAAAATCCGGTCCCTTCACGAACTTCATTAACTCATCGAGTGTGATGTCCGGGTCGTCGATTTGCGCGCAAATCCCATCGATCACTTCGACGAGGTTATGCGGCGGCATGTTGGTCGCCATCCCGACGGCGATGCCGGTGCCGCCGTTGACCAGGAGGTTAGGAAAGGCGGCCGGGAAAACGGTCGGCTCGGTCAGACGCTCGTCGTAGTTCGGGACGAAATTGACCGTGTCCTTCTCCATGTCGGTCATGAGGGCGGCCCCGAGATGAGTCATCCGGGCCTCGGTATACCGCATGGCTGCTGGAGGATCGCCTTCGACCGAGCCGAAGTTGCCCTGGCCTTCCACGAGAATTTCCCGCATCGCCCAGGTCTGGGCCATGTGCACGAGGGTCGGATAGATCACCGCTTCCCCGTGCGGGTGGTAGTTGCCGCTGGTGTCGCCGCAAATCTTCGCGCACTTGTAGGGTTTGCGTCCCGGGTAGAGGGACAGTTGCTGCATCGCGTATAGGATGCGGCGCTGACTTGGCTTCAGTCCGTCGCGCGCATCGGGCAACGCACGGGAAATGATGACCGACATCGAATAATCGAGGAAGGAACGTGAAACCTCCTCCGCGACGTTGATCGGCTCGATTTTTTCGTTGGCGTTATACACGGATGTTCTAACGAAAACTA
>JBDTXE010000039.1:0-11039 GCA_040006335.1 Verrucomicrobiota bacterium
AAGGCCTATCTCACCGGCAAAACGGTCGCCAAGCGGTTTAACTACGATTACTCGCCGGCCGAAATTTCCGAGGTCGCCGAACGCAGCCGTCAGCTGGCGGCGGAAGCGCGGCAAGTTCACGTAATTTTCAATAACAACGCGCGCGACTACGCTCCGCATTCGGCGCTGCGGTTGCGGAAGGCGCTGGGCCAAATCGTAACTCCGCCCGCGCGGACGGGGGAACTCTTTTGAGTTACGGTAGCGGGTGAGCTGGAGCAAACGTCATTACGGGCCACCGCTGTCGCTGCGTCGGCTGAAAAGCTGGCTCGCGGCGCATCACATGACGCTGATGACGATGGCGGATTCGCCCCATTCCATTGCGCTCGGTTCGGCGATCGGCATTTTCTTTGGCTTCACTCCGCTCTGGACGCTCAAGACGCTGCTCTCCATCGCCGTCGCCTGGGTTTTCCGCTGTAATAAGATTGCGGCGGCCATTGCCGTGACCTTGCACGACGTCATCCTGCCGCTGATGCCGGCGATCTTCTGGTGGGAATACAAGATCGGTTATCGCGTTTTGCATGGGGTAAAAGCGCCGCGCGTGCGCATCACTCATTTGAATCCGTGGGAGTACCTTCACGCCGATGTTTTTGTCCGCCTGGTCTGGCCAACTTTGCTCGGTTCCTTCTTCCTCGCCATCCCTTGCGCGATCGCCGCGTATTGCACGGTCCGAATGCTGGTGAGCCGGGCGCGGACGGAGCAAAAAGAAGCGGCCGCGCGGGCCTGACATTTCGGGTCGCCGGGCACAAGAGTTGCATTACAACGGGAGCGCGATCAGCTCGGCTCCGGGTGGAGAGGGCGCTCGCGAGTAATTATGAAATCATTCTTCGCTCTTGCCTCCAGCCTCCTTCTTTGTTCCTGCGCGGATATGTACGTTACTCGCAGCCAGGTCGGGGGGGGAAGCGTGGCCTCGGTTGATGGCAAAGATTTTGGCTCTGTCCGCATGGTGAGCACGAACTGCGGGGTGGGCGATTACTCGCCGCGCGCGATTTACATTCGTCCGTTTTGCGTCGATTCCGCCGTCTTTGCGGGCGACGTCGCATTATCCAGCGGTGAAGTGCCGATCCGCCGGGCACTCACGCCAGTGGAATTTGCCCAGGATCTCAAAGAGCAGATGGAAAAAATCGCTCCCGCGAGAATCCTACGACCGAACGAATCGGCCCCGACTGGGTGGCTCGTTACCGGCCGTTTCCAGATGGTAAATGGTGGGAACCCTTCGGGGCGTTTCGCTTTCGGCCAGGCCGGGGTGGGGCAGTCGACGATGGTTCTCCATGTGCATATCACCAGCGCTCATACCGGCGCGGTGGTTTACGATTTCGACCTTGCCGGCGGCAGTGACCTGCAAGGCAAGCTCGGGACCGTCCGCGCCAGCGGGCTTGGTCGAGCGACTCACTTCGACCTGCAGAATGCGGCCGAACGAGTCTATCTTACTTTAAGCGCGAATCCTTACCGCTACGCCGCCCGCGCCAACGTCAGCTTGCCCGAGTAAAGCGTTGTCAAGCGGACCGCGCCGCATAAGGTGCAGCCGTTTTTCCGTGAAAACTCGTCTACGCTTCTGCCATCTCCTCATCGTCCTCTGCGGGGCGATGCTTGCCCATTCTCCCGCCCGCGCGGCTGGACCGGCGGAAACGTTCGCCGTCGTCGATTCTCAATCCGGATACGTCTTCGCCGAACAAGGCGGACGAGAAAAGCGGCAAGTCGGCAGCCTCACGAAGATCGCGACTGCGTGCGTTGTGCTGGACTGGGCGGAGAAACGTGGCGGCGATCTCAATCAACCGGCGACGCTCGATCAGAATGCTTTTGTGGGCGCAGAAAAAAATGAAATTGGCTGGCAGGTGGGCGATACCGCATCGCTGCGCGATCTGCTTTACGCAGCTCTCGTCCAATCCGACAACATTGCCGCCAACGCGCTGGCCAACCACGTCGGGCAGTCGCTCAGCGGCGGGGTACCCGCGAACAGCAAGCTCACGCCGGCAATCACTTTCGTGGCGCAGATGAACGCGCTCGCGAAACACCTCCGGATGGAGAAGACGCTCTTCGCCAATCCGACCGGCTTCGATCAGAAGGAGCGGCCCATGCCCTATTCCTGTGCGCTCGATCTCGCCCGCCTGACGCGCTACGCCATGGATAAGGCGAGTTTCCGTTTCTACGTTTCGCAGAACGAACGTGAGATCGTTTTCAATCGCCTTGGGAAACCGGTGAAGTATCTCCTCCACTCGACCAACCAGCTGCTCGGCTCGAATGGAATCGACGGCGTGAAAACGGGCACGACTGCGCGCGCCGGTGAATGCCTGATTCTTTCGGCCAATCGCGAATCCGAAGTGGTGAAGGATGGTCAGATGACCACCGTTTATCCGCGTCACCTGATTATTGTTTTGCTGGCCAGCCCGGATCGTTTCGGGCATGGAGAATCGCTCGTGAACCGTGGCTGGCAATACTACGAGCAATGGGCCGCCAGCGGTCGGCCAGCTGATCCTCGACGCTCCCTTTAGTCCGTCCGCCGATGAAGCCGCGGATCGCAGTGCTGACCAGCGGTGGCGATTGTCCAGGACTGAACGCGGTCCTGCGCGGTGTCGTTCTCGCCGCGGAAAAGCTCGGTTGGGAAGTGATCGGATTTCGTGACGGTTTCGAAGGTTTACTCCCGCCGGGCGACTACATGGTGCTCGATCGCCACGGCACCGAACGAATCATGGCCTTGGGCGGCACCATGATTGGAACCACCAACCGCGGGCATTTCGTCGCCAAGGTTGGGGCCGGCAATCGCGCGGTCGTGGCCGCCGATGTCATTGAAAAAGCGCGTCAGGTTTTGCAAGAGGCGCGCGTCGACGCGCTCATCATCGTGGGCGGTGATGGCTCGATGACGACCGCGCTCCAGTTACAGGAGGCGGGCATCAATTGCGTAGGCGTGCCCAAGACGATCGATAACGATCTCGAGGCTACCGCCATGACTTTCGGCTTCGATTCCGCGGTCGCGGTGGTGATGGACGCCTGCGATCGATTGCATACCACCGCCAGCAGTCACAAGCGGGCCATCGTCGTGGAAGTAATGGGGCGGCATGCCGGCTGGATCGCTCTCCACGGCGGGATCGCGGGCGGGGCGGATCTGATTTTGATTCCCGAGATTCCGTTCGATTTCGACAAGGTGGCAGAGGCAATTCGCCAGCGCGACGGTGCGGGTAATCTGAGCTCGCTCGTGGTGGTGGCGGAAGGGGCACGACCGCGCGACGGCCAGCAGATCAAGCAGGAAGCGCAGAAAGAGGGCGAGTTCCGGCTGGGTGGGATTGGCGATATCGTTGCGCGAGAGATTGCTGCCCGCACCGGCAAGGAAACGCGGACCTGTGTGCTGGGTCACCTCCAGCGTGGTGGCGCGCCGACCACATTGGATCGCATTCTGGGAACACGCTTTGGCGTCAAAGCAGTGCAACTGATCAACGAGCGCCACTTCGGTTCCATGGTGAGCTACCAAAACTACCAGGTCCAACACGTCTCCATCGCCGAGGCAGTGAATCGCCTGCGCCTGGTTCCTCCCGACGGCGAGATGGTGCAAACCGCGCGCGACGTGGAGATCACCTTCGGAGATTAGCAGTTTCGCGTGCTTGGTCGCACTCCCGGGCGCAACCTTGCCTTAGCGGAGCCACGATTTATATTCTAGCGGGCGCCCCAATCGTGACTCGCGTCCGGAAAGCTGAAACTATGGAAACAACTATTGCCCCGCCGCAACCATCCTCCACCCAGCAGACTGATTTTCTGCCGTTGCAGGGAACGGATTACATTGAGTTTTACGTCGGCAACGCCAAGCAGGCGGCCCATTTTTACAAGACCGCTTTTGGCTTTCAAAGCCTGGCCTACGCCGGGCCGGAAACAGGGACGAAAGATCGAGTCAGTTATGCCATTCGGCAGAACAAGCTGACTTTTCTTCTCACCACCCCCTTGCGACCGGAAGGGGAAATTGCTGATCACATTTACAAGCATGGCGACGGTGTCAAAGTGCTGGCGCTAAAAGTGGAGGACGCGACCTCAGCCTGGAAGGAGACAACGAGTCGCGGCGGTAAGAGCTACCTGGAGCCGACCACGCTAACGGATGATAGTGGACGAGTCGTCCTCAGCGGCATTCATACATATGGCGAGACCGTTCATCTCTTCGTCGAGCGCGGGGATTACAATGGCGATTTCATGCCGGGCTTCCGCAAGTGGGAATCGAGCTACAACCCGGCGCCGACCGGTTTGCTTTACTGCGACCATTGTGTCGGGAACGTCGGTTGGAACCAGATGAACCCACGGGTGAAATTCTACGAAGACGTCATGGGCTTCCGGAATATCCTCACCTTCGACGACAAGGATATTTCGACCGAATACTCCGCGCTCATGAGCAAGGTCATGAGCAACGGCAACGGTTTCGTAAAATTCCCCATCAATGAGCCGGCGGAGGGGAAGAAGAAATCGCAGGTGGAGGAATATCTCGATTTTTACAATGGTGAAGGCGTGCAGCATGTCGCGATTGCGACCGCGAACATCATTGAAACCGTAACCGACTTGCAGCGGCGCGGGGTGGAGTTCCTCAAGATCCCACCGTCGTATTACGAAACCGTCCTTGATCGCGTCGGTCATATTGACGAGGACCTGCGGCCATTGCAGGAGCTGGGCATCCTGATCGACCGGGATGACGAAGGCTACCTTCTGCAGATTTTTTCCAAACCGGTGGAAGATCGGCCGACCCTGTTTTTTGAAATCATCCAACGCAAAGGCGCCAAAAGTTTCGGCAAGGGGAACTTCAAGGCGTTGTTCGAAGCGCTCGAGCGTGAGCAGGAAGCTCGCGGCAACTTATAGGAGTTCAGTATGCCCTGTTATCAGAAGCTGGGAGAAATCCCGCGCAAGCATCACATCTGGTTCCACCGCAACCACGGCGCGTCCACTTATAAGAACGAAGGTATCGCCTACGAGCACGTCATCACGACGGAGGGCTTTAACGAAACCTATTCCATCGTCTATCACCTGCGGCCGCCCACGAGGGTGCGGAAGGTCGAACTACTGAAATATTGGGAGCCGAAAAAGGTCACCGATACGCCTTTGCGGCATCATCACATCAAGACCGCCGATATCCCGCGGCGGGGTGATCTTTATACCGGACGGGTGCCGATGTTGTTCAACTCGGACATGATCGCGTATCGCGCGCGACCGGAGAAGACCTACGGCGAGTTTGAATACTACAAAAACGGCGGAGCGGATGAAACCATCTTCGTCTTCAAGGGCGGGGGAGTGGTGGAAACCGTCTTTGGCCGGCTGCGCTATCGCGCCGAGGATTACATCGTGATTCCAAGGGGAATTACCTACCGCCTGGTGCCGGACGATGTGAAGCAGGAAGATTACCTCATCCTGGAGTCGAAAGGCCCGGTGCGAATTCCGCAGCGGTATCTCAATCGCGAGGGACAGGTTCGGATGGGTGCGCCTTATTCCGAGCGCGACTTTCATGGGCCCTTCGAGCTCATCACCATCGATCGGGAAGAAGATGTGCAGGTGCTGGTCAAAGATGGCTCGCGGCTGACCCGCGTGGTTCACGCCCACCATCCTTTCGATGCGCTCGGCTGGGATGGCTATCTCTATCCTTTCACCTTTAACGCCGCTGACTTTGAACCTATTACCGGGACGGTGCATCAGCCGCCGCCGATCCACCAAACTTTTGAGGTCCGCGGTTATGTCATCTGCACTTTCGCTCCCCGCGTGCTGGATACGCATCCGGAAGCGGTCAAAATTCCGTGGGTGCACGATAATGTCGAGGCGGACGAAGTATTGTTCTACGTGCGCGGGAACTTCGGATCGCGCCGCGGGATCGAAAGCGGGTCGATTACCTTGCATCCGCAGGGGATTCCGCACGGACCGCATCCGGGGACGATCATCGCGAGCAAGGACGCCGCACGCACCGAAGAGCTGGCGGTCATGTTCGATACGGCGAAGGCCCTTGAGCTCACGGAAGATTCCGTCGCTCTGGATGATCCAAATTATCCGCTCAGCTGGCTCGATTAGCGTTCGCCGGATGGTCTTGCTTTCCCTTCGCATGGCCCGCTGCCGCGAGCGTCTGTCCCAGGAAGGAAAACTTTGATGTCGAATTCCAACTCGAATCACGAGACAGAACTGCAGGCCGCCGAGCGGCGCATCCAGCAGATTCCAACCTGCGGCGCCGCTCGCCTCGCGAGTTTGGAGCAATCCTTCCATTCTCTCCTGGACGCCATCGGCGAAGACCCGCAGCGGGAAGGTTTGCTGAAAACGCCTAGCCGCGCCGCGCGAGCCTTCGAGTTTCTCACCGCCGGTTACCGGCAAACCCTCGATGATGTAGTCAACGACGCCATCTTCCACTCGGAAGCGAGTGAAATCGTGATCGTGAAGAACATCGAGCTCTACTCCATGTGTGAGCATCATCTCCTCCCTTTTATCGGCAAGGCGCACGTCGCCTACATTCCCGAAGGAAAGGTCATCGGTCTGTCCAAAGTGGCGCGCATCGTCGATGTCTTTGCCCGCCGCCTTCAAATTCAGGAAAATCTCACGATGCAAATTGCGGACGCGCTGATGAAAACCCTCCACCCTCGCGGCGTGGGGGTGGTCGTAGAAGCAAAGCATCTCTGCATGATGATGCGCGGCGTCGAAAAGCAGAATTCGGTCATGACGACTTCATGTCTGCTCGGCTGTTTCAAAGAGGATGCCCGAACCCGTTCGGAATTCCTCGCCCTCCTGCGCTGAATATCTGCGTCAGAATTTGCGGCGCGCCTCCCGGCCCTTGTGTTCCTTGCCCTGTTTTAAGAAATGGTGCTAACGGTTAGCAAACGGGTAGAGTTTTCCGCCTCCCGCCGTCTTTTCGCGCGTGGCCTTTCCGCGGCCGCCAACCAGCAGCGTTACGGCGCCGAAAGCGAGTCTCATTATGGCAGCGGACGCAATTACGTCGCCTACTTCATCTTCAGCGGTGAGCCCGATCCGATTACGGGAATGCTGATCAACATCAGCGAAATTAAGCTTCGCGCCGGTGAAGTCATTGCCGACCGCTACGATCATCGCTTCCTCAATGAGGATAATCCTGCCTTCCGCGAGCAGGTGCCGACGCCTGAAAATATCGCCCGGCAGCTCTTGCACGAAGTCGAGCCACTCTTTCGCGGCGATCGTGCGCGCTTGGCGGCGGTCCATCTGCGCGAGTCGCCGACTCGTACGGCCACCGCCTACGCTCAGGGCGCAGTCGACGCGAACTTCTGGTGGGAATTCTCGGCGGCGCGCCGGACGTTATCGCCACACCTCACGGATGCGGAAAACGAGCAACTTTTCGGCGAGGCGACCGGTGATCATGGCCACAATTATCGGGTTCGACTGACTTTCGATGCGCAGAGCGAGCGCGACGACATCGACTCGTTAATTGAACAGCTCCGCCGCACGCTCGATCACAAGCATCTGAATCGTGACGTGGCCGCTCTGCAGGATCAGCCCATCACGACCGAATCGCTGGCTCGCTTCGTTCTGCGAGAGATGGCGACGCGTTCCGCCGTGACCCGGGTTCGCCTCCACGAACGCGACAATTTTTTCGCCGAAGCCTGGCGGGGAGGCGAGATGTTCGTTGGGCTGCGCGAAAGTTTTGGCGCCGCGCATCGTCTTCACGTCCCTCAATTTTCCGAGAGCGAAAACACCGAGCTCTTCGGAAAGTGCAATAATCCTAAAGGGCATGGACACCATTATGTCATCGAGCCGACGGTGGCGGCTGCGTACGACGAACGCAGCGGGGCCGCGATTGATTTCGCTGCAACCCGAAAGGCTTTGGACGAGGTTCTCGAGTCTTGGCGTGACAAACACCTCGACGCGGAAATGAAAGAGTTCCGGGAGCGCACTTCCACCGGAGAAAATATTGTGCGGGCGCTCTGGTCGCAATTAGAAGGACGAGTCTCTCATCCTCTGCACCGGCTTCGCCTTTGGGAAACGGCCAACAACCGCTTTACCTTACGTCGTTAGACCTGATCCTGCTCAGCCAAGCAATGTGTCTGTGAAATGATTTCTTATCACCGGAGCCGGCCGTATTCTCTCCATCGCGGCAAAGCAGGCCTGTCCCGGCTGGAGTGCTTATTGCGCCACAAAATTTGCCTTCGACGGCCTGAGGCAGCGCCATTCGCGAAGAATTGCGCGAGCGTCGGGCGAGAATGCTGAACGTGTATCTCGCCTCCACCGATACCGAGATTTGGAATACAATCGGTGGAGATTGGCCGCGCCAGCAGATGTTATCGGCGACCGAAGTGGCGAACGCCGTCGCTTACGGCCAGCTACGGTTTCGGTCGAAAACATTACTTTGTCGAACATCGCGGGGACGCTGAAAGGCGACTGATGTTCAAGGCGCCGGCGCGCTAGCCTGTAGCGAAGGGAAAAGCAAAAAGGCGCATCCCGCGATGCGCCTTTTGCTGAAAGAACTGAACGATCCTTACGCGGCCGCGGGGGCGACTTCCGGCTGGAAAACCTCAGTCGAGCTGGTGCGGCGACGAAGCAGGTTGCTCCACCGGTTGAGGTTCGCCCGAAACGCCTGCTGACGGAGGGCCTTTTGGCGCTTTCGCCGGAGGCGCAGCTCATGACGAACGAGGATTGTCCCTGCAGCAAACGGCACCGTGGCGATGGTAGAAACCGAGTCGCGATACTGAATGTTCATGTGTTCTTAGATACTATAATTACTATATAGCAGCAAGAAGTTTTGCGTCCGCGAAGTTAATGGAAGCATAACTCTCAATCAATTAGACGCTTAAACCTGGCGTTTTGCCCCCGCGCAAACGGCGGCTTCGGTGGTCGGAAACGGAGAGCATTGAACCCGTCCACCCGTTTTGGCTCCGAGAAGAACGGCGTCTAATGATGAAAGCGACGAGCGCGGGCAACGTTACGGCCAGGACAACGCCGCACCCAAACGAGATCTGAGGCAGCAACTTGAGAAGAAAATGAGCGAACCCAGCCCGCTGGACCCGGAAAGACCGCCATCGGGTGCGATGGAAATCTGTGTTTCGCCCGCATCTTAACAGGCGGGCATACTCGATACATCTCGGCTTTTTCCGGGATGGCTGCAAGGAGCGCTGTCAGGCAACTATTTAGGAACGAGCGGTCGCCGCCCGTTGGCTCGTCGCCTGATACTCGGGCGGCTTGTGGTATTCGACCAGGCGGAAGCCCCACTCGATCAACGTTTTCTTGTCCGCATCTTTGGACGTCATCTGGCGTAGAAACGAAGCCACTCGTTCCCTGAGCTCAACCTGCTGGCCAGTTTCGTCGAGCAGTTCGAAAATCTCCATGGAGAGGAGCCAATCATCGGGATGTTCGGCCTGCTGCGTTTCCCAAATTTCGCCGAGGCGTTCATAACCGACGGCTCGCTCTCGGATGTCGCGGACTTGCTGATAAAGGTTTTCGAGCTTCTTCCTTTTCGCATCTGAGGGCGCCTTGATCGTGCGTTCTTTCGGAATAAGAGCGACTTCCAGATAGGCATCCTTGTCGGCGGCGCCGTTGAAAACGCTCGCGATAGTTTCTCCCACGGCCATGTCGAATTCGCCCCAGGCGGGATCGAAAAGAACGCGGTCGCCGAGTTTGACGGTGCAACCGGTGAAGGTGAGAAGGGCGAGCTTGCCATCAAGCCGCAGGATCCGTTTCACCCGGCCTTTAACCGTGACGCCGCTTTCGAAATTAATCGTGGCCTCACTGCCATCCTGAATCCCGAGGTCGAAGAGATCATCAGCATCCAAATCCTCGGGAGCGGCTTCAACGTTCCGCCAGCGACCAATCGGTGATCCGAAGCCCTCCGGGTGATGGTCGCGCCCGTGATCGTCGAGCTGATGATTGGCAAAGGCGAGCGCGGATGGCCCGGAGGTACGAAGGTAGATCGGTCGCCCGGCCTTGGGCGAGGAAGCGTTAGCCGCGACGAGATCGCGGGAGCGCTGCTCGCCCTCTGCGCGGTTCGGGATGACTGACGGCAGCGTAATCGCCTGGCCGTGCTCGAGAATCGCTTCCGTAAACACGCCGGTAACCTGCAGGCCGCTGGAATATTCGCAGGTAGCCGCCCGCTGACACTCGATCGCTTTGCTCAGGCCCGCGAGACCACCGATGCGATACGCCATCCTGCTGGCAAACTCCTCGAGGACCTCGCCGAGATGCGGAAAGCCCCGGCAGATGAAAAGCTGCGGTTGCTTGGTGGTGATATCGAAGGCTTGGTCCTTTGCTTCGAGAGAATATTGAATCTTCTTCACGTTCGCTTCGAGGCAGGAGACCGATTCGCCAATCGATGAAAGCAGGCCGGCGCCGAAAATCTTCGGTTTATCGGGCGTGCCGATCAGTCCGTATTCCACCGTCCACCAATGGAGGCGGGAAAGCAGTGCCATCTCGGACGGTTCCCCGAGATTATTCTGGAGATGTTCGACCTTCTTCGTTGCTTGCGTCACCTCGGCGGGATCGGAGTTCGGCAGCTCCTTCAGAATGGAGAGATGACGAATAGCTTCGTAAAGTTCGAAGTCGCGCCGCGTTTGCATCGCCTTCGCGCCGACCTCGCCGAAGCGCTGCAGGTAATCGGAATACTCGCGGTCGACGATGATCGGGGCGTGGCCCGCCGCTTCGTGCACGATATCGGGAGCGGGAGTGTATTCGATGTGGTGGATCTGGCGCATGTCGCAAGCGATCACCAACACCTTATAGGCTTGAAATTCCATGAAGGCAGCCGGCGGAATGAAACCATCCACCGCCACCGCGCCCCAGCCAATCTTGCCGAGGATTTCGTTCATCTCCTCAATCCGCGGGATGCGGTCGCTGGAGATGCCGGTATCGAGCAGACCCTGAAAGTAAACCTTGTGCGCATACTCGCGCAGAAAGAACATGTTCTGCCGCATGATGAACCGCCAGACCGCGTGATCGACCGGCGTGTATTCGTCATAGCGCTGGTCCACCGCAAACTGCAGGAGATGCTTCGGCAGCGAGCGAACCGCCGCGTTGTTCATGGGGATGCCAGGCTTTTCGTTCATGCAGGT
>JBDTXE010000040.1:0-10977 GCA_040006335.1 Verrucomicrobiota bacterium
ACTTCAGCCGGCTGAGGGGCGACGCTACCGCCGGCCTCCGTCGCTGAGTGGCGGCGAGAAAGCCAAAGATTTTTCCATTCGGCGCGAGCCCAAAAGCGCAGACCGGCCAGAATATTCTTGCGCAAACGCCAGTCGGGGACAAAGCCATCGTAGAGCGCACGCCAACCGTGATTCATTTCGCCAAGTCGTCCGGCAGCCGCACGATTTTGAGCGAGTTTCACTAGCCGACTCCGGTAAAAATTCATCGTCCGCGCGGCGATACGGCCCGGCCTTCCTTCGAATGGAAGCTTGGAGAAAGCTTCTTCCGCATCGCGATAAGCGGGAATAACCAGTCCGCCATAGTAGCTTGAGACGTCGAGGAGAAGCGCGGCCGTCATCAGGTCGGCTTCGCCCAGGTAATAATATTTATCGCGGTAGAGAGCGTTGAACCAGGAACGGTAGGTCAACGGGTATTGTTCGTTGTAATATTCAAGCCCCACTTTGACCTCTTCACCCTGCAGATGGCGGCTGATGATGCGCGCAACGTAGGACGTGGTGTAGGCACAGAAATCCAACCCCGGGCTGTATAAGGGATCGATAAAACCAGCGGCGTCGCCGACTGCGGCCCAGCCATCACCGCAGACTTTTTCGCAGTAATAAGGCAGCGCGGAAAAGGCATGCACATCTCCCTCCACGGTTCGCGCCTCGGAAAAAATTAGCCGACCGAGCGGATGGGAAAGAAGATGCTGTTGGAGCCGATAGGCGAGGCTGCTCCCCGGCGGGAGCTGGAAGATTCGTTCGTCGTAGACGATGCCGGCACTGACGTCGCCCCCCTTGAGCGGAATGATCCAGCACCACCACCCGTGACCAAGCAGATGATTAGTCGCCCATTCGCGCCCCGTTCGGCAATCGTTAGCCATTTGCGGATATTTCTCCCGCCACTCCTGCCCGTCCCAATTTTTCGTGCCGGTGAAACGCGCCCAGACCGAGTTGATCGGATGCTCGCGATTGGGCCGGAAGTGGCCGAGCTTCCGCCCCAGGACGGCGGCGCGGCCGCTGGCATCCACCACCCAGCGCGCGGTCACGGTGCGAGTGCTCCCGCCACTTTCCACCGTCACTGTCTGCGTCCCGCCTTCCTGTAGGTCGATGCCCGTGACTTTCGCCGGACGCAGAAGCTGGCTCCCTGCCGCCACCGCCTTTTCCAGCATGTGCTGATCAAGTACCGCGCGGTCAACCTGAAAGCTGGGCAGCCTCGCGCCGTAGCGCGGGCCCACTTCCACGCAATCGTCCGGCGCCTGAGCAGCGTCACGATGAAACCAGAAGCGCAGACCCTGCTTGACCAGCTGATGGTGGCCGAGGTGATGCGAAAGATCGAGGATTCTCGTCATGAAGGCGCTGCTAATCTCCGTGCTCGATTCCCCCACCTTGCGGTCGAAGGCTGCGGTTCGTTCCACGATAAGAATGCGCGCCTGCGGTGAGTGCCGGTGCAACAGCATGGCGGTGGCCGCTCCGGAAAAGGCGCCGCCCAGGATGACCACGTCGAAATCCATCACCTAAACGATGCTCGCGGATGTAACTCCGCGCAACGACGGAACCTGTCATTGATGCCTCTACTTCGCTAAAGATGAGGTAAATAAACGGAATGGTTTTTGGCAACGCGCGCGTCATTTTTGGCGACGGCATCAGCGAGGACGTGGAGGTCCGCGTCGAGGGTGGCGTCGTGGCCGAAGTAGGGCAGGGGATGGCGTCGCGCGATGTAATCGATCTGCATGGCGCTTATCTCGCTCCCGGCTTCGTGGATCTGCATGTGCATGGCGCGATGGGACGGGACACGATGGAAGCAAAGGCCGATGCTTTGCGCGCGCTGTGCGATTTCCATCTCCGCGGTGGCACTACCGCGCTGCTGCCGACGACAGTTACCGCTCCGCTGGAGGAAATTTGCGCCGTCGTGACGACCGCGGAAGAGGCCAGTGCCGAGCTTCCGCAGATTATCGGCGTGCACATCGAGGGCCCTTTCATCGCCAGGGAAAAAGCCGGCGCGCAGAATTCGCGTTTCATTTGTGCGCCGACCGGCGCCGCCGTATCGCGGCTGCTCGAGTTGGCTAAGCGTTCCGGCGCGCGCGGAAGAGTGCGCCGAATTACTTTGGCGCCGGAATTACCGGGAGCAGTCGAAGCCGTGGCGCGTTTCGTGAACGCGGGTTTCACCGTGAGTGGTGGTCATTCCAATGCCTGGGAAGAAGAAGCGAAGGCGTGTTTCGAGCGCGGGATGCACAGCGTCACTCATACTTTCAACTGCATGTCTTCCGCCCGGCAGCGCGGCAAAGAACGAGTGGCGGGCCTTCTGGAATTTGCGCTCAGCGAGAGCCAGGTGCGGTGCGAACTTATCGCGGACGGCTACCACGTTTCGACCACTTTGATGCGGATGCTCTACGCGGCTAAGGGCGCCAAAGGCATCATTCTGGTGACAGACGCCACCGCCGGTGCCGGTTCAAAAGAGGGGACGCCATTTCAACTCGGAGGCAGAGAGTGCGTGGTGGAAAATGGCGCCTGCTGGCTGGCGGATCGCTCAGCGCTCGCGGGAAGTGCCGCGAGCATGATTGAGCTGGTGCGGACGATGGTGAACAGGGTGGATGTACCCTTGGCAGAGGCGGTGGCGATGGCTTCGCGGAATCCGGCGTGCGCCATCGGCCTGCACGAAAAAGGTGAAATCGCACGGGGCCGCGACGCCGATCTGCTCGTGCTCTCGCCGGAACTGGAAGTGCAACAGGTTTATTTGCGCGGCGAGCGCGCCCTGTAAGTTACAGATCGCGCAAAAACTTTGCGATCCGCAGAGACGCGCCCGGCTGGCTGATGGCGGCGATATTTTCACTCCATGCGCGCAGTGGGCGGGCGTCGTTCGCCAAGGCGCTAGAAACGGCGGCTGTCGTCTCTTCGTTAGAAAGAGCAACCACTCCGGAGTTGCTGTCGGTCATGAGTTGAGCGTTCCCTTCCTCCTGTCCGGGCACGATTTGATTAATGATCATCGGGAGCCGCGCCGCGGCGGCTTCCTGCACCGTCGCTCCCCCGGCTTTCCCGATGAGAAGATGGTGGCTGCCAAACAAACCGGGCAATTCATCCGTCCAGCCGAAAATGTCGAAAGGCCGCGTCGTCTCCCGCTGGAGCGCCGCTAGCTTTCGATGAGCTTTGCGATCGCGCCCTGCCATAACGGTCAGCTGGATGTCTGGGATCGCAAGCAACCGGCGAGCAAGATCATCGACCGGCCGGTTATTGGCCATGACCAGAATTCGCCAGGGCGGTCCTGGCCGACGAACTGGGAGAGCGGCAAACCGCGGGCTGACCGGAAAACCAAGGGAGTGCAAAGGGGCGTGATCGACTCCCGCTTCTCTCAAAATCCGGGCGGTAGGCTCATTGGCGACCAAGAAGTGGTCGGCCGAACATCGAAACCAGATTGCATTCACCGTCCGGGAATCGGTAATGGTGACGACGCGCTTAGGTCCGTGGCCATTCGTCCTTCCGTAAATCGTGTCGAGCATGTGACCGTAGGCGGGATAGACGCAGACGAGCGCGGAGGGTTGCTCGCGCGCGATGAGACGCGCGAGGCGCCACTCGGCGAAGAAGAGCCAGCGCAGGCTGACGCGGTAATGCTGGTGCTCGCGGGCGTCGATCGCGCGGTAGATTGTTTCCCAGAAGTTTGGCGCGCGATGGATTGCGGCGAGGTAGCCGCGGCAGGTCAGCCGATTGGCCCAGCCATAGGTCTCGTTAAAAATATCGTGAATCTCCGCGGAAATTTGCGGCGCGGCTTCTTGCAAACCGTCGCGGATCCCGCGTGCGGCGCTGTTGTGGCCTTCGCCGAAACCGGCGGTGAGGATGATGATCTTTTTCACGCCGCGGTGGAAGGCGGGGAGTTTAATGGAAAATTGCGAGTGGCGCAGTACACTGCGCGCGGATGAAAGCGCTGCGGCTTATCGGGCGTACCTCGCGCCGGCTGGTCTGGGAAGTGGCGACGGACAATACCACCGGTCTGGCCGCGCAACTGGCCTACCAGTTCCTCTTCACCCTCGCGCCGGGTTTGCTGCTGCTCTGGCATTTGCTCGGCCTTTTCGGCACCGACCCGGCGAAACTGCACCGGATGTTTGTGATCCTGAAGCAATTTTTGCCGCCCGATCCAAAGGTGCAGGACATTCTCGATACCGCTCTCGCCAGCGTGGTGGTGACGGGAACGAGCGGGCTGATCACGGACGTGGGGCTCATCGCAGGAATTTACCTGGGGACGATGTTCATCAGCACCATCTCGCGCGCTCTCAGTCTGACCCATGGGGTGGTGGAGGATCGGCATTGGTGGTCGAAGTACATCATTTCATTTCTGCTCCTCTTCTGGTTTGCAATCACGATTGTCATTTGTTTCAACGCCATCGTCTTCGGGGAAACGCTGGCGGGCGTGGCCGAGGTGAATTTCCAGTTGAAGGTCCCGCTGCAGGAATGGGTCGCCGCTTTGAATCTGCCTTTTACCGCGGTGGCGCTGGTTGGCCTCGCCCTCGGTTTGTATCTTCTCACTCCCGAAAATTATTTAACCTTCCGACAGGCGTTCCCTGGCGCCGTGCTCTTTTCCATCGGTTGGCTGGCAGTGACGAAACTTTTCCAGCTCTACGTGTCAAAATACGACCGTTACAATCCGACCTATCACGCGCTTGCGTCCATCATCATTCTTCTCACCTGGATGTATCTGACGTGTTTCTTTCTTCTCCTGGGAGGGAAATTGAACGCGATCCTGACCCGCGAACGAGAGCGGGCGGCCAAAGCAACTCCTGCGGTTCCTGAGGCGACTTGAAAACAGCGGGCAAGGCCATCCCAGGGCGGGGACGAGCGGCATTATCGATCCTGCTTGTTCTGCTCTTGGGGCTGGTGGGCTGGGCTCACGCCGAAACTTCGCCGACTCCGACGCCCAAACCGAAAAAGAAGGCGACGGAAACGTCTCAGGTTAAGAAAAAGAAACCAACCAACCCTTCGCCCAAACCCAGCAAAACGCCTGCCGCGAAAAAGAAGAAGTCTGCGGAGGAGGACGAGGATGCTACGCCGACGCCGTCCAAAAAGAAGAAGGGCAAAGCAACGGCCAGCGCCGCTGGAAAAAAGAAAAGAAAAAGTGCCGCGAAACCGAGCGCAACTCCGAAAGCGAGCCCGTCGGTCCGCAAAGCTGAGGCGGTGAAAGAAGAAGCAACGAAAGAAGAAGACTCCACCCCTCCGCCCAAGGAAGCGCCCGCGCCTTTTCCTGCAAACACGCCAACGCCCACTCCGGGACAGCCGTTCACCGCCGGCGCTTTGCCCCAGGTGAACATCGAGAAGTCGGGGTTTGCGGGCGAGCAGGGCTACGAGCCGCCGCCGGCTACCCCCACGCCGCGCCGGGGCTGGTGGCTTTGGTCGCGGCCCGAAGTGACTTACCGCTATCTATCGCGCTCGGTCCGGGGAGAGATCGATCGCGCGCCAGTTTTACGCCGGCGGTGGCAGTTCATCGTCGTGCACAACAGTGGCACAAAGCAGGGGAGCGCACGCATTTTCGATTACTATCATCGCCACGTGCGACGAATGCAGAACGGGTTGGCTTATCATTTCGTTATTGGTAATGGAACTTCCACAGGAGACGGCGAAATCGAGGTGGGCGATCGTTGGCGGCGGCAGATCAATGGCGGCCACGTCCACAGCGACTATCTCAACAACATCGCGCTGGGTATCTGTTTGGTCGGCGATTTCAACCGAAGTCAGCCCACGCCCCGTCAGTTGGAAGCGTGCGAAGAGCTGATAAAATATCTGCGCAAGCGCTGCGGCAAGATCGATGCGCACTACGCCATTGTCCGTCCGCATCGTGACGTAAATCCTCCGCAATGGGCGACCGATTGCCCGGGCGACGCCTTTCCTTATTCCTGGTTTCGTCGCTTCCAGGAGTAGGACAACCTCGTCACCGGCAGTTCGCGCCCGTCCTGGAGTTTGGGTTGTCAGGAGCCTTGCCTAAATGCAGTATTGCGGGATGACCGGTGCACCCAGGCTGCAGATGGAACAGACAACGCAGCTCGCGGTCTTCCTCAGCAACCAGCCAGGTGCGCTTGCGCGCGTCTGCGAAGCTTTGGCCAAGGCAGACATTAACATCCATGCGCTGGCCGTGGCCGATACGGTGGATCACGCGGTGGTACGCATGGTGGTGAGCGACCCGACAAATGCGCTCATGCTGCTGGGCGAGCGCGGGGTTCTCGCCCTGGAATGCGAGGTCTTGATGATCGAGTCCGATAATCAGCCCGGGACGCTTGCCCGCATCGCGGATAAGCTCTCCGGGGCGCAGGTGAACATCGAGTATCTGTATTGCGCGACGTCGATTCGTTCCGAAAAAGGGCTCCTGGTTCTACGTCCCAGCGACGTGGAGAAAGCGCTGCGCGTTCTGAACGAGCTCTAAGAATCGACCGCGGTTTGCGCAAGCAGCGGGTGTGGTGAATAAGAGCGCTCCACTTTTATGATGCCGGTTAAGACGTGGCTTGGTTATCCATATCCGCTTGGGGCCACGTGGCTGCAAAACGGCGTCAACTTCGCTCTTTTCTCCGAGCACGCGACCTCGGTGGATCTTTGTCTCTTCGATGAGCCCGAGGCAGACCGCGAAAGTATCAGGATTCCGATGACCGAGCACACCGATCAGGTGTGGCATATTTTCCTGCCGGACGCGCGCCCGGGGCAGGTCTACGGCTACCGTGTTACTGGTCCGTATCAACCGGAGCGCGGCATGCGTTTCAACAGTTCAAAGTTGCTGCTCGACCCTTACGCGAAGGCGATCGCCGGCCGGATAGAATGGTCCGACGAAATGTTTGGTTACGTCCTCGGCGGCGAACATGAGGACCTGACTCGCGATTTCCGCGATAACGCCGTGGGAATGCCGAAAGCCGTCGTAATCGATAATGCATTCGATTGGGGCGAGGTGAAAAAGCCCCGCACGCCTTTGGCGGAGTCCATCATTTACGAAGTGCACGTGAAGGGATTCAGCCAACTCTGGAAGGAGATCCCGGAGGAGTTGCGTGGCACCTATGCTGGGCTCGGGAGCAGCCCGGCGATCGATTACTTCAAAAGGCTGGGGGTGACGGCGGTCGAGCTTTTGCCGGTGCACGCGCACCTGGATGACAAGGCGTTGCATGAACGCGGCCTGGTCAACTACTGGGGCTACAACACGATCGGGTATTTTGCACCGGAAGCAGCCTATTCCAGCAGCGGCAACACTGGCGGGCAGGTGCACGAATTCAAGGCGATGGTGCGCAATCTCCACGCCGCCGGGCTCGAAGTCCTACTCGACGTCGTCTACAACCATACCGCCGAAGGGAATCACCTTGGCGCGACGCTCGGTTTCCGTGGGATCGATAATTCCGCCTATTATCGCCTCCAGCCGGATAATCCTCGTTTCTATCTGGATTTCACCGGGACCGGAAACACCTTCAACCTCCTGCACACCCGCACGCTTCAGCTGGTGATGGACAGTCTCCGCTATTGGGTGCTCGAAATGCGGGTCGACGGTTTCCGCTTCGATCTCGCCAGCACGCTTGCCCGCGATCATCAGGGCGTGAACAAACTGCACGCCTTTTTCGAGATCATCCATCAGGATCCGGTGCTCTCGCAGGTTAAGTTGATCGCGGAACCGTGGGACGTGGGCGAAGGCGGTTATCAGGTCGGGAATTTTCCGGTGCTCTGGGCGGAATGGAACGGCAAATACCGCGACGCCGTCCGCAGTTTCTGGAAAGGTGACGAAGGCCGGATCGGCGAAGTGGCCTACCGGCTGGTGGGCAGCCCCGATCTCTATCAGCACGATGGGCGGCGGCCTTACGCCAGCATCAATTTCATCACCGCGCACGACGGATTCACTCTCACCGACCTCGTCAGCTACAACGAGAAGCACAACGAGGCTAATGGAGAAGCAAACCACGATGGGGACAACTACAATCATTCCTGGAACCACGGGACGGAAGGACCTTCCGACGACGAGCAGATAAACGCGTTGCGCCAGCGTCAGCGGCGAAATTTTATCGCGACCCTGTTTGTTTCGCAGGGGGTGCCGATGCTCTGTGGCGGAGATGAGTTTGGGCGCACCCAGCAGGGGAATAATAACGCCTACTGTCAGGACAATGAAGTCAGTTGGTTCGATTGGGAGAATCGCGACGCGGATCAGCAGCAATTACTCGAGTTTACGCGGCGGATGATCGTCCTGCGTCGCGAGCATCCGGTTTTCCGGCGACCGAAATTCTTTCAGGGGCGACGGATCCGTGGCAGCGAGATTAGCGACGTGATGTGGTTCAACGCTCGCGGCAGTGAGATGTCGGACGAGGAATGGGCCTCCCCGTCCGTCCGTTGCCTCGGGATGTTGCTGAGCGGAGATACCATCGACGTTTTCACCTTCACGGGTGAGCCGATCCGGGATGATACCTTCCTTTTCCTGGTGAATGCGCATTACGAGGCGGTTCCATTTTTATTGCCCGGCCGGGAACACCTCGAATGGGAATTGATGATGGATACGACGAAGGCAGAAGGCTTTTTGCCGGAGCCGCGCAAGCTCGCTTCCGGCGAGGACCTGCTGATGTTGGATCGCTCGGCCTGCCTTTTACGATTGAGTGGTGGCGCCCAAGCCGAGGCGAGACATGAATCCTTCGCCAGCGCCCCTGGGGAATAACACCGGGAGATCCGGCTGCGGCGCGCGGAGGCAGTTAACGAGAGAGGTCGGCAACACGCGCCAAGATGATAACAAGGTTTGCGCGGGAAGGCGCGCGGCGCATTTTCTGGAATGACACCGACTTCGCTCATCATCGTCGCCGATCGCGGCAGCCTCAAAGCTTACCGAGTGGACGAGACCCCGACGCGCGGCCCGAGTCTGCATTTGGTGCAGGCCTTTGACTTAACCGAAACGCACGGGCGCGTGCTGGACAAGGTGAGTGATCACGCCGGTCGTTTTCCGGTGGGCGATGGCGGTAATGGTCGTCACATGAATGGCGCGGCCGAGCGCCAAACTATCGGTGAAGAAACTGATCGTCGAATTTACAAGCAGTTGGCCGAACAGATCACCGAGGTCATTAAACGGGAGAAAGTGGAAGGCTGGTCCTTTGCGGCTCCCGCGGAAATACATGCCCACATCGTTGATCTTCTGCCGGCGGCGGCGCGCAATCTCGTGGTCGAGCACGTGAAATCCGATCTGGTCAAAACCGAGCCGGCAAAGCTGGCGTCCCATTTTCGTTCCCTCCAGCCGATCTAACCGGTTGCGATTGTTAACGAGCCGTAGTCACGGTGAGGAAATGAGCGGCGCTTCCAGAACGCTGCTGTGTGCGGCGTCATGCAACACCTTGATGTGGGCGGTGCGCGCATCCTTGCTTGTGGCATCGGCGGCGACGCCCCCGGAATTGTAGTTTTTTTCCAGGTAGATCGAGTTGGGCGACGTCACGATGAGCCGGAGGCGACCGCCTTTGCTCAGCCGCCTCGCCACAAACAGGCCAGGCGCAAAATCGCAGCGCACGACTTCTCCCGGCGTCACCAGTTTTCCCTCCCGGAGCGATTCCCGGTAGCGCAGGCGGCGATGGTCGCTCCAGAGGATAACGGTCGTGCCATCGGGCTGCACTTCCGCCAGCTCCACCGCGAGGTCGGTGTCGGGAACATCGAGGGAAAGCCAGAGCGTTACCCGGGGACAGCCCACCAGGGCCATCCCGTCCTTCATCGCTTCGCTGTGATAAACCAAGCCATCCTGCCCGACCGACGATTCCAGACGTTGATCAACATTCGCGGTTTTCTCGTTATCCATTGTGGCCTCGAGTTCTCCACGTTTGAGATCCAGCGGATCGTAGAGGAATTCGTCCGCGCCGGCGGTAGGCGTCTCCTCCCGCAGGTTGTCGGATTGAAATAGCCCGTGACCGCTGGTGGCGGACGCGTCCAGGTAAAGTGACTTTCGCTGGGAAGTGAGCTGGGCGAAGTCTTTCGCGTACTTCCATTCTCCGTTAGTTCCGCTGTTGCCTTCCCCCAGCAGATAATAGGCGACCCGGTCTTTCAGGAAATCCGGGCGGGCCCCGTTTTTCATCGTCCAATCGTACCATTGCCGGTGCAGCTCATTGAGATCGACCAGAGCAGCGCTCCCGAATTTCACTCCGCCTACTTCGTCCGTGGGAGTGCGCGTGCCAGCGTGGTCCCAGGGACCGATGATGAGGAAGTGGCGCGCCGCTGCTTCCGCCGTGGCATGGGCGAGATGATCACAATAAAAGGCAAGCGCGCCGAGTTCATCGTCATCGTACTGGCCGGTAATGGTAAGGATGGGAAACGTCAGGCGGGAATACTGTTCCGCCGTCGGGACCATGGCGTCGTAGTAGGAATCAACCGCGGGATGGCTGACCATCCGCTGAAAATTCGGCGATGGATTCCCCAGGAACTGGTCGAGTCCGCGAAAAGGGAGGTGTTGGCGGTAGGCAGCGAGGAACTTGCCGCGCCAAAACTTCGCGTCGGCAAAAAGGTTTTCCTGGCTGGTGCGCCCGCCAGTGAGGGTAAGCCACTGCACGTCGTAGCGATTGCCGATGTTGTTGCTAAACGGAAAATCCAAACCCGGATGGGCAGCGGCCACCGGCACAATGGTGGCAAGATGGGGCGGCAGTTCCTTGGCCGTGGCCCATTGGTCGAACCCGGCATAGGATCCGCCCCACATCGTGACCTTCCCGTCACAAAAAGTTTGCGCGGCCAGCCACTCCACGATGTCGTGTCCGTCGCGGGCTTCGTTGGCGAAGGGCTCGAAATCACCGCCAGAGTTCCCGCGACCGCGCACATCCACCAGTGCGAAGGCATAGCCATGCGCAGCGAAATAAGCTGCGCGCGCGTGGTAGCTGTCGGAAATGTAGGGAGTGAGAGTGAAAATTGCCGGAGTGCGATCGCCTTTCGCCGCGTTTTTGGGCAGGTAAAGCGTGGCGTTGAGCTCGACCTTGTCGCGCAGAGGAATCTTCACCCCCCACCGCAGAT
>JBDTXE010000041.1:0-10888 GCA_040006335.1 Verrucomicrobiota bacterium
CCTTGCTGTTGATGTAAAAACCGAGCTCGCCTTTCGGGTTTTCGGCGCCGAAATAGATTTCCCCGGGTGGCGCCTTGAGTCCCTCGGTCACAACGATGAAATGATGGATCAGCTCCTCCATTTTTGTCATGACGTGCGCCTTCGGCGGCAACATGTTTTTCCAATCGGCGACGTTGATCGGACCGCTCGGAATTTTGTCGATAACCTGCCGCAAAATTTTCTCGCTCTGCCGCATTTCCTCGATGCGCACGAGGTAGCGATCGAAACAATCGCCCGCCGACCCAACCACCACTTCGAAGTCGTATTGTTCGTAATCGAGATAGGGATGCTTGCGCCGCAAATCATGTTCGATGCCGCTGCCGCGCAGATTGGGACCCGAGATGGCGTAGGCGATGGCGCGCTCGCGCGTGATCACACCGATGTCTTTGGTGCGATCGACGAAGATGCGATTGCCGGTGAGCAGCCGATCGCACTCCGCGAGCTGGGCGGGAAATCCGTCGAGGAATGCTTCCAGCTGCGGAATAAAATTTGGAGACAGGTCACGAATCTGCCCGCCGACGCGAGTGTAGGAAGTGGTGAAGCGTGCTCCGGTTAGGATCTCGCAGAGATCGTAGATTTTCTCCCGCTCGGTGAAGGTGTAGAGGAAGACGGTCATGGCGCCGAGATCGAGCGCCATCGCGCCCAGGCCCATGAGGTGCGCGGAAATTCGCGCAAGCTCGCAGCAAATAACGCGGATGGCTTTCCCGCGCGGCGGAATTTCCCAGCCCATCAATTTCTCCACTGCCAGCGCGTAAGCCACGTTATTGGCCAGCGGGGCGAGATAATCGAGACGATCGGTGTAGGGGACGAACTGATTGTATTGCATCGCTTCGGCGATTTTTTCGTCACCGCGATGCAGGAACCCGATGTCGGGGGTGGCCTTGGTCACCATCTCTCCGTCCAGCTCGAGGACCAGGCGCAGAACGCCGTGCGTGGCGGGATGCGATGGGCCCATGTTGAGCACCATTTTTTCCCCAATGTCGTCGCTCCCTGGCTGCTCGCTTTGTTGATTGCGCAGCTCGGCATCGGCGGCCACGACGCGCGTCACGGGATCAGTGGTTTCGAGTTCGCGCGTGGTGGGAGACATGCCGAGAGCGGGGTGCGATTACGCTCGCGAGTGGCTGCCGCCGCGCAAGCGCATTTCTCGCTCTTGCACCTCCAACGCGCGCCCTCTCACACAAGTAGTTTCACCACCACTTCGGTGAGAACGAGCTGAGGGTTCACCTGCGTCGTGACCAGCTGCAGGTTGGCACGGAGACACGCTTCCATCCCCGCGATCAATTTTTCGGTTTCGAACCGATGGGCGTTCATGGCGGCGAGGCCGAGCGCATAAGTGTTGACCGCGCCATCTTTTTTCCGCGGCAGATGTTCGGTCTCCTCCGGCGGCAGTCGATTTACCATCGAGGTGAAAGCGAAGGGAGCATTCGGCCTTGGCCAGCGATGGCGCTCCATCAGATCCTTGGCTAAAAGCAGATTGCGAATCGTCGGCAGCAAGGTCGCGAGCAGAATTCCGATGGCTGTCTCGCCTTGATCGAGCAGGTCGCGCACGAGGTTAAGAGCCACGGTGACATCGCGCCGCGCGAGAGCGTTCCCCAGCTCGAAAATCACGCTGGCGCGCGAGACCGGCACTAGATCTCGCACCAGCTCGCTCGTGACCGTCCCGGCCGGCGCGTAGAGCGAAAGCTTTTCCAGCTCGTTGGCGACATTGCGCGAATCGCCGCCGGTAGAGAGCGCGAAAAGCTCGAGTGCTTCCTCGTCGAAACGCAGTCGGAGCTTTTTCGCTTCTCCGCGCACGGTCTCCACCGCGGTTTCTTCCCAGCCGCTGCGGCCGACGTCGCGCTCATCCCAAACCTGGAGATCGGATAATTTGACCAGCGTTTTGTAAAAAGAGCGCCGCTTATCCGGATTGATCGCGCTGAGCAGGAACGTCACATCGTCAGGCAATCCGCCTTGCAACATGGCGCTTAATTCCTCGAGCGGCTCCAGCACGCGTTCTGATTTCCCTTTGACGTCGTCGGCGAGAAAGTTCGAGCTCTTGAGCCAGACGAGTTTTCCCCCGCCGAAAAAAGGCACCGTTTGTAGGGCGGCAATGGTCGAGCGGATCGCGTTCGCCGCGCCTTCCACACTATCAGCTGCGCCGTCGATCGTCTCCAGCCCGAACTCACCGGCCTCGGCCGGTGCGAGCTTACGGGCGAGTTCGGCCGCTTCGCGCTTCACCGCTGCTTCATCGGAGCCGACAATCGCGCGGACATTGGTGGCGACCGCTTTGGTCGTTGCTTTGGGCATGACCGATCAGTTTCGTTGCGGCGTCGGCATTTGTCATGCGAGCGGCTGAGGTGATGGCTTGCTGCCGCGAAGCGCTTCCGGCACGCTGCCGCGATGAAGCTGTCACTTTTGGCGCTGTGCTCTTTGCCGCTCTCCCTTTTGGCGGATGGAGGTCTGCCGAGTTCCCCGTATTTGTATGTGGAAGGTCGGGCCGAGATCGAGCGGCCGGCTGACATGGTCACGATGAATTTCGATCTCATCGCGCGCAATGCGGATCAGGCCAAGGCGAACCAGGAGGTGCAGGCGAAAGCCACGAAAATTCTGACCCTGCTCGATAGTCGAAAAATCGCGCAGAGCGATGTGATCGCCGGCGACCTCAGATCGGAAACCGAATACGAAGAAGGCGATAACATGCCGAAACGTCGGCAGCCCATCGGCTATAAGGTTACGCGGCCGTTCACGATCAAAGTGCGCGACATTCCCGCCTTTCCAAAAATGGCGGACGAGCTGATCGAGATCGGCGGAACAGAATTCTCCGGCATCAGCGGCGGGCTCTCAAAAGAGAAGGAAACGAACGATGAGATTTGGGAGAAAGCGCTACGCGATGCGCGCGATCGTGCGGAAAATACCCTCAAGCCGCTCGGGATGCGGATAGAATCGATCTTTGCGATTTCGCCCGTGGGCTTTCTCGATATCCAGCGCGATATTTTCGGATCAGATAATCCCTCGCTGGAAATGCACCGGGACCTCGCGCCAGCCGCCAGGCAATATCGCCTTGCGCCTGTCACCATCAGTCAGCGCGCCCACGTCATTTACCTTATTTCTCCCGTCAAGTAAGCGCGGCTTCGAGGTGAGGGTGGAGATGCGTCACGGGCGCGCGTAAGTTGCGCCGATGGAGGCTGCGCAACCGCTCGAAGAACTGAATTGGATCCCGCGTCCGCGCCTGACCGCGTTGCGCCGGCTGGGAATCGTTAGCGTGTCCGATTTGCTGACGCATTATCCGCGCCGGCACGAAGATCGGCGTGAGTTCCCGCACATGCCGCGCGAGGAGACGCTCGAGCCGGTTTGTCTTTGCGGTGAGGTCACCAAAACGCGCCTGATGCGTTTCGGCGGGCGCAAGATTTTCGAGGCGGTCTTGGAAGAGAGCGAGGCCAACGCTCTGAGTGAGCCTCTGACCTTGCGCTGGTTCAACCTGCATTACGTCCAGAAGATGATCGCGACCGGCCAGCGTCTGGTGGTCTTCGGAAAAGTGAAGCGGCGCGGGCCGAGACTCTGCCTGGAGCACCCGGAATTCGAGGTAATCGAGAGCGATGAAGAAAGCTCGATTCACTTCCGCCGGATCACTCCCATCTATCCGGCGACGGAAGGAGTTACACAGCGCGTGCTCCGCAGCCTGATTTTTCGCATTCTGGACGAAGTGGATGAGGGAGCGCTCGAGATTGAATTGCCGCCGCAATTGCAAACCCGCGCGCTGCCGGCGGGATTGCGACACCTTCATTTCCCCGAGAGTATGGAAGAACGAGACCAGGCGCGCGAAGGCGTCGTGCTCGGCGAATTTTTCCGGCTGCAAATGCAGATGGCGACGCAACGCGCGGAAAATCTGGCGCGGATGGGTTTACGCCAGAGCAGCCCCGGGACATTGCTGGAGAAATTTCTCGAGCAGCTGCCGTTCGGTTTCACCAGCGCTCAGGAAACCGTGCTGGCGGAAATCCGACGTGATCTGGCGAGCGCCGCACCGATGAACCGTTTGTTGCAGGGGGATGTGGGTTCGGGGAAAACTGTGGTGGCGATCGCGGCCATGCTCCTGGCGGTGGAGGCAGGCTCGCAGGCGGCGCTGATGGCGCCGACGCAGATTCTGGCGGAACAGCACTACGACGTGCTGCGCCGCTGGCTGGATCCCTTGGGCGTGCGCGTGGCTCTGCGCACCGCTGCACGCCAGGAGAATAATGCGGAGCTGCCTCTGTTTGCGGATGTGCCGCGCGACCATGCCGACGCTGACCTTGCCAGCAGCGACCCGCAGATTGTCGTGGGCACGCACGCTTTGCTCTATGAGGGCGCGCCTTTTTCGCGCCTCGGGCTCGCGGTGATCGATGAGCAGCATAAATTTGGCGTCTCGCAGCGCGCGAAACTGACCTCGCGCGAACCGCCGCCTGACGTTCTCGTGATGACGGCCACACCCATTCCGCGCACGCTAACGATGACGGTGTATGGCGATCTGGATGTTTCCGTGATCGACGAAATGCCACAGGGGCGAGGGGAGGTTGAGACGCGAGTCCTGACGGAGAAGCAAATGACGACGGTCGTCAGTTTCATCCGCGAGGAATTGACGCGTGGACGCCAGGGCTATGTGGTCTACCCACTCATCGACGAGAGCGAGAAGCTGGACGCGAAGGCGGCGGCTAACGAATACAAGCTGTGGGAAGAGCGGCTCCGGCCTTTCCGCTGCGAGCTTTTACACGGGCGCGTGCCGGCGGCGGAGAAGCAGGCGATCATGCAACGATTTCGGGCGGGCGAAACGCACGTTCTAATCAGCACGACGGTGATCGAGGTTGGGGTCGACGTGTCGAACGCCACGGTGATGCTGATTGAGAATGCGGAACGTTTTGGTTTGTCGCAACTCCATCAACTGCGGGGACGAATCGGGCGCGGGGCGCATCGCTCGTATTGCCTTCTCCTGAGTAAAGATCGATCGCTCGAGACCCAGGCAAAGCTGTTGGTCATGGCTAGGACGAACAATGGCTTCGAGATTGCGGAAGCGGATTGGGAAATGCGGGGCCCGGGAGATTTGCTGGGGACCGCACAGAGTGGGCTGGCCGACTTTAAACTAGGTGATTTGCGACGCGACGCCGCGCTCATGCGGAAAGCGCGGGCGGCTGCCCAGAAAATGATCGGGGTTGATCCCAAGCTGAAGCGCCCCGAAAATCAACGTTTCCGGCCTTTGATTGTCCAACAGGAGAATTTCTCCCACGTGAGCTAATGAAAAATCTCTTCAAATTTCTCATCTTTGTCCTGTTGGTGAGCCTCGGTATCTCGCTTCTTTACGAGCACCGGATGAAGCGGGGAAGTTTGCCCCCAGGCGGCACGGCGCTCACTCCAGAGAAATACAGCCTGCCCACCGCGCCCCCAATTGATCCGAAAAGCGTCGGGACGCTCGATCAGTTTAACCGGGAACGGCGCGCGCTCGTGGCTAATATTTTGCCATCGGTGGTGAGTGTAAAGACATCCAAAAAAGTCACGATGCGACGGCAGAACGCGCTCGATCCGTTCGAATACTGGTTTGGAAATCCGCGCCAATTTCGCAATCCGAATGAGGACGCCACGGTGCAGAACTCACTCGGCTCCGGCGTGATCGTAAGCAACGAGGGACACATCATCACGAACAATCACGTCGTCGATCAGGTCGACGATATCGAGGTGCTGTTGGAGGACGGGCGGACAAAGAAAGCGCGGGTGGTCGGGAGTGACGCGCAGGTGGATCTGGCAGTGTTGAAAATCGACGAGCCGAATGTAAAGGCGCTCAAACTGGGGGATTCGGATGCGGTGCAGCCAGGGGACATGGTCCTGGCGATCGGCAATCCATTTGGTTTTGAAGAAACGGTGACGGAGGGAATCATCAGTTCCAAGGGCCGTCCGAATCGCGTCGATGGCTTCGGTGATTTTTTGCAGACGGACGCGGCGATCAACCCGGGTAACAGCGGCGGTCCTCTCGTTAACCTTGCCGGGGAGGTGATCGGAATAAATACCGCGATCATTTCGCGCACCGGCGGCTCGCAGGGGATCGGGTTTGCCATTCCTTCCAATACCGTGCGGGTGGCGATGGAGAGTTTGCTCAAGAAAGGCCGAATTATTCGCGGATACCTGGGAATTCTGACGGCTGCGGGTAACCCGCAGGATCAAGACGGCGGTAAGACCCGGGGCGCGGTGGTGGCGGATATCGTGCCGGGTTCACCAGCCGCGGATGCGAAACTGCAGAAGGGCGACGTGATCAAGAAGTTCAACGGTCATGACGTACGCAGTTTTCCCGAGCTGCGCTCCCTCGTCGCGCAGACGGAGCTGAATAAGCAGATCGAGCTGGAGGTCGAGCGCACCGGAAAGCAGGTCAGGGTCTCGACTCAACTACGCGAACAGCCTCCCGGTTACCTGACCGCCGGAGTGAACCCGCGACCTGGTAACCCGGGCACGCCCCTGGTTCCAAATCAGCCGTCCCGGCCGGCGCGCCCGCAACCGGCGCTGCCATCCTCTCCTGATGACGACAGCGCGAACAATCCGCTGGCGCAGGTTCAAGTCTCTGAACTAACTCCGGACCTGGCGAGGCAGCTCGATGTCCCCAAGGGCGTGCGTGGCGTGGTCGTGACCGAGGCTGGCTCCGATCTTCCCGAACTGCAGCGCGGCGACGTGATTGAAGAGTTTGATCAGCAACCGGTGAGTTCGGTAGTGGAGTTTAACCGTTTCGCGCAGAGCGCGGACGGAAGCGAGCCGCATGTCCTTTCAGTCTGCCGCCAACGGGTGCGTTCGTTCGTGGTCTTGCGAGCACGCTAACTTGCGCCGGCTGCGACCGCTCCATCGCCGAGTCTGAATAACTGCTTCGGACTTCTGGTCTAAATTTCAACACGGAAAATCCATGAAACGATTCTTACCTTATCTGGCGATAGTTGCTCTCTTCCTGCCGGCCGTGCCGACGGTCCGGGGCGAGGATGTCTCACTCAATTTCTTCTACGAAAATCTAAACGGCGGCAATTGGTACGAAGTCGCTGATTACGGGTATGTCTGGCAGCCGGAAGCGGCCGGTAACACCAACTGGCGCCCCTACACGGACGGCTACTGGGCTTACACAGACCAGGGCTGGACCTGGGTCTCCTACGAAGATTTTGGCTGGGCTACCTATCATTATGGCCGCTGGGCAAATCTGGACGATTACGGCTGGTGCTGGGTGCCGGGATACGAGTGGGGTCCTTCCTGGGTCTCATGGCGCACCGGTGGGGATTACATAGGCTGGGCGCCGCTGCCGCCGGCACGTCCGCGGGAAGAAGTTGGTTACGATACCCGGCCGATCACGCCTCAGGTCGACGTCCAGTTTGGAATCGGGCCGGCGTATTATAATTTTGTCGATCTCCGCTACATCGGAGAGCCGGTGCTGCGGGAGCGGATCATACCTTACGCGCAGAACGTGACCTACATTCAGAGGACGGTGAATGTGACGAATATCACCTACAACAACTCGATCGTTTACAATTACGGACCGGATTTCGCCACCGTCAGTCGCTACAGCACCCGGCCCATCCCACGTCTCACCATCCAGCGGGAGACCATCAATCCCATGCAAGCGGTGAGGTCTGGTAATGTGACGAAGGTGCAGGGCGACCGCTTGCTCTTGGCTGCGCCGCAGCGAATCGAAAGGGCGCAAGGTCGGCAGCTGGCACCCACCAAAGTGAAAGCGAAGATTGCGCAGCCGAAGTTCGAAAAGGGCTGGGCTGGGGTGAAGAATCAGGCGGAGAAGCAACGGCTCGAGCAGCAATTCAAGACCGAGAACGCCAAGAATGTGCCGGAACCGGATCTCCGGCCCAATGCAGCGGCATCACCTGACGCGCAGGCGGTCGCTCCGGCCGGGCCGGCAAAAACGCAAAACGCCTCGGGCGCAGCGCGCAATAGCAACGGAAATTCCGAGGCGCGCTCAAACCGCAACGGCAAAGGTAAACGAAAGGAGCAGAATGCCCTGGCGCAGCCAGCAGCTTCCGTGGATCCCGAGAGCACCACCCCGCAGAATGCGGGCGAACGGGCTAATGGGAAAAACGGGAAGCACCGAGCTGAGCGCGCCCAAGCGCAACCGTCGGAAGCAGCCCGCGGATTAGCTCCGACTCAGCCGCAGCAAAGCGGGCCTGGAAAAGAGCGCGGCCAAAACAAGAGTCGCGGTGAGGAAAAGCCTCAAAATCGACCAGCGGCTTCTGCCGATACTTCGGCTGCGGAGAACGCGATGAGAACCGATGCTCAACGTGGCCCGGGTAAACATAAGGGCGAGAAGCGTGAGCGCGCGGTGCAAACGCCCGCTGTTGTAGTGCCCGCGACGCCCGTGCCGACTACTGCTGGTCGCGGGCAGAACGGCCCCAATCCGGCGCAGGCAAGTCAGGGGCTGGCTAACGATCCCGGCGCGGAACGCCCAACGGCAAAAGCGCGATCAAACCCGGGAGAGGCTCAGCAGGGGAAGGAAAAAGGGAAGGGAAAGAAGAAAAATAAGGGAGAGCCCCAAGACGCTCCCAATCCCTAGTTTTTAATGGTGGAATCAAGCACGGCCTCGGAAATTCCGAGGCCGTTTGCTTTCCGGTCACAAAAGTTCCGCGATCTGAACCGCGTTAAGAGCGGCACCTTTGAGCAACTGATCGCCGCAAACCCAGAAGGCGAGACCGTTTTCCATCGCGCAGTCGAGGCGGATTCGGCCTACCTCGCAGTTGTCTTTGCCGGCCACATGGAGCGGCGTCGGATAACGATGCTGTGCCGGTTCATCCACCACCTCCAGCCCGGGAGCCCGCGCCAAAGTTTCGCGCGCCTCTGGAACGGTAATCGTTTTTTGGAATTCTGCGTGAACTGCGACCGAGTGCGCTCGAAACACCGGCACCCGCACGCAGGTGACCGAGGCAAGGAAATTGGGGTGGTGCATGATCCGTCGTCCCTCTGCCTGCATCTTCATTTCTTCGCGGGTATAACCATCCGGGAGAAACGTATCGACTTCCGGGAGGACGTTGAAGGCGATCTGATGGGGATAGACTTCGGGAGCGATTGGCTGCGATCCATTACTCGCCTGGACCTGTCTTTCCAACTCGGCGACCGCGCGGGCGCCGCTGCCGGAGACAGCCTGATAGCTGGCCGCAAAGACGCGTCGCAACGCGAAAGCCCGATGCAGTGGGTAGAGAGCCATGAGCGCGATCGCGGTGGTGCAATTCGGATTGGCGATAATCCCGCGATGTCCCGCGGCATCACCGCCGTTTATTTCCGGAATCACCAGGGGCACCTCCGCATCCATCCGGAAGGCGGAAGAGTTATCGATCACCACCGTCCCCGCATCCCGAGCCAGCGGGGCAAATTCGCGCGCGATCATGCCGCCGGCGCTAAATAAGGCGAGGTCGATTCCCTGGAACGAATCGCGCCGTAATTCTGTCACCGGTATCTCTTCACCCCGAAACAACACCTTTTTGCCGAGCGAACGGCTCGAAGCCAGCGCGCGGAGAGAGGCCACCCGAAAATTGCGCTTTTCCAGAACGCGCAACATTTCCAGTCCCACCGCGCCAGTCGCACCCACGATGGCGACGTGATAACTTCGACTCATGGTCAGCGGCACCCTATACCGGCAATGCAAAAAAGCAGGACGCGAATCGAAGTCTCGGTCAAAAAACAGGAGCTAAAGTTGCGCTCCGGCCGCAGAATTTTGCGGCGATACAAAATATCGACGTCTCGCTTCGGGCTCGGCACCGAGCACGGTAGCAATAGAACGCCGCTCGGACGCTTTTGCATCAGCGACAAGATAGGGGGAGGCGCTCCCTCGGGCACGGTCTTCGTCGGTCGCGTGGCGCTCGCGCCTGGCGCGCCATTGCCGCCCACCAGTGATTTAATCCTGTCGCGCATCATGTGGCTGGAAGGTCTCGACCCCGAAAATGCGAACACGCGCGATCGTTACATTTATATCCATGGCACGCGTCACGAACAAAAAATCGGGTCGCCTGACAGCCATGGCTGCATTCGAATGCGAAGCGCTGATATCATCGAGCTCTTCGACTTGGTGGGAGTGGACACACCGGTGACGATCCAAGCGTAAGTCGCCGCCATCAGGCGGGGGTGCAGGCAAATCTGAGAAAATCGTTGCGCACGCTCCACTCCCCACCTAGAAAGCTCGGCAGCAACCAGCGACGGAAGGAGGCGAAACATAAAAATGACGATTTTAAAAGCAGTAATGCTCGTGGCCGTATTGACGAGCGCTTTGACGCTTGGCGCATGCCAGCAGAGAAAAGAAGCGATGGCTACGACGGACACGGCGGGCACCACCCGCACCTATTCCAAGTAGTTCCGTTCGCCCGGTTCACCTGGGGGATCGTGTTTTCTTGAAGGCCAGGCCGTTCGTTCGGCCTGGCCTTTTCTGCTGCTCTGGCAAAAGCGTTGCGCTCCGCTAAGATGCCGCCGTGGAAATAGCCGGCCGCGTCATCTCCTTGCGCCAATTACACTCCGTGGCTCACGGGAATGAGCCGGTCACGCTTACGGCGGAGGCGCGGTCCCGCATCGAGCGTGCTCGAGCCGTCGTGCAAAGTATCCTCGAACGCGGCGACGTCGTCTACGGAGTCAGTACTGGCTTCGGCAAATTCTCCGATGTGCGCATCGAACCGGCCGCGCTCCGGCAGCTCCAGCTCAACCTCGTGCGAAGTCACTGCTGCGGGCTGGGGCAGCCGCTCTCCATTCCCGAAGTTCGCGCCATGATGTTGCTGCGGGCGAACGTCCTCGCGCTCGGCTTGAGCGGGGTGAGCATGGGGGTAGTGGAGTTGCTGGGCGAAATGCTCAATCGCAAGGTCACGCCCGTGGTGCCCGAAAAAGGCTCGGTCGGCGC
>JBDTXE010000042.1:0-10851 GCA_040006335.1 Verrucomicrobiota bacterium
AATTGAGTCCGACATTAGCAGGTCGTTTCCGCAGCGCGTGATGGAATTCCGACGCGATCAGGCAATCATGGAAGGATGGTGGCTTTGATTAAATCTTCCTCAGACGTACTCTTCCGCCGAATCTCGAGCACTGAGGTCTAAGGAAGGAGGAGATTTTTTCCGCTGCCGTTCTGGAAGAGGAGATGGCTCGCGGCCGGATAATTTTCTGCCGGTCAAGCGCCAGATCGCGCAGGCGCACGCGCTCGTCGGCAAGATCGAAGTGCCGCAATTTAGAGAGCATGATCATGGTCGGGTCATGGGATATCGCAGGCGATCCCACGGAGGGATTGGTAAGGGAGCGCCTCCCGGAGCCATGCCAGGACGAGGAAAGGCAGCCGAAAGGCCGGGTGGTGGCGGTGAGGAAAACTCCCGGAAAGTTGCGAGCGAAGGCGGGGGCGATTAGATGCTCTCCATGTCAGCGAACGTCCTCCTGCCCGCCGAAAACAGCGAGGCGCAGGCGCTGCTGCCGGCCATTCTCCCGGGCGCGGATGAACGAAGCCTGAACGATCCGGCTAATTTTATCAACCGGGAGCTGAGCTGGCTGGAGTTCAACCGGCGCGTGCTGGAAGAAGCGCAGGATGCGACCCAGCCGCTGATGGAACGGGTGAAGTTCCTAACGATTTTCAGCTCAAACCTGGACGAGTTCTTCGAGATTCGCGTCGCCGGGATCAAGCAGCAGATCGCGAGCGAAACGAGCGATCTCGGGCCAGACGGCCTGACGCCGACGGAGGCTTTCCACACCATCCAGCGCCTCACCCATGAACTCGTGGCGACGGAATATCAGCTCTGGAACGAAGAGATCGTGCCGGCTCTGGGAAAACACGGGATCCATCTGCACGATATCGACCAGCTGGGGGGGAAGCGAGCGGCCTGGGCGCAAAAATATTTCCAGGAGGAAGTGTTCCCGATGCTGACGCCGCTGGCGGTGGATGCCAGTCACCCTTTCCCACAGCTCCTGAATAAAAGTCACAACCTGCTGGTGCGCGCGAAAGCGAAGCGCGGCGGGGAAAGATTAATGGCAATCGTGCAGGTGCCGCGGGTGGTCCCGCGCCTTATCCTCATGCCACGGAACAAGGGCGAAGAAGGCTCGTGGGATTACATTTATCTCGCATCACTGATTAAACATCACATCGCGGCGCTTTTTCCGGGGCTGATCCTGGACGGCGTGCACGCCTTCCGGGTCACGCGCAACAGCGAGCTCTACATCAACGACGAGGAAGCGGAAAATCTCTTACGAACCATCGAGCAGGAGCTGAGGCGGTCCAGCCGTGGCAATGCGGTGCGGCTGGAGGTGGAAGCAGATTGCCCCAAGGAATTCCGTGATCTGCTGCTCCAACTCTTCGATCTGGGTGAAGCCGATATCTATCGGATCAAGGGTCCGCTTTCCATGACGCACCTCGGGCCACTCGTGAGCAACGATGCTTTCGCCAAACTCAAGGATCGTCCTTTTCAACCCTCGGCCGATCCGGCGCTGCCGCCTGGATCCGACGTTTTCAAGGTTATCCGCCGCGAAGATGTTCTCCTGCATCATCCCTACGAATCGTTTGCTGCAGTGGTCCACCTCATCGAGTGCGCCGCGGTCGATCCGCAGGTGCTGGCGATCAAGATCACGCTTTACCGCACGAGCGGCGACTCGGCCATCGTGGAAGCGCTAATCGAGGCGGCAAATAACGGCAAGCAGGTCACGGCCATCGTGGAATTGCGCGCGCGTTTTGATGAAGCGGCCAACATCCGTTGGGCGCGGCGACTCGAGGAAGCCGGCGCGCACGTGGTCTATGGCGTCGTGGGCCTGAAGACTCATTGCAAAGCGATGCTGATCGTGCGCCGGGATGCGGACCGGCTCCGGCAATACGTGCACCTGGGCACGGGAAATTACCATCCCCGCACCGCGCGCACCTACACCGACTTCAGCCTGCTAACGGCGGCGCCCGAGCTGACGGACGAAGTGGCGATTGTCTTTAACACCCTCACCGGGCTCGCCGGTTATCCGGGCTTGAAAAAGCTGATGGTCGCGCCATTCGATCTGGAGAAACGGTTACTCGGGTTGATCGAGCGCGAACGCGATCACGCTCTCAACGGACGTCCGGGCCGCATGATTGCCAAACTCAACTCGCTCGTCGACGAAGACATTATCGTGAAGTTGTATGAGGCTTCGCGCGCAGGGGTGAAGATCGACCTCATCGTCCGCGGCATCTGCTGCCTGCGCCCGCAGGTGGCAGGGCTGAGCGAAAATATTCGCGTGATCAGCATCGTGGGACGTTTTCTTGAGCATAGCCGCATCTATTTTTTTCAGAATGATGCCGAGCCGGATGTCTATCTTGCGAGCGCGGACTGGATGCCGCGCAATTTTTATCGCCGGATTGAGCTGGCCTTTCCGGTGGAAGCGCCCGCGCTGCGGGATGAATTGATCCACGACGTGCTGCCAACTCTGCTGCAGGATCGAGTCAAGGCGCGGGAGCTGCAGCCAAATGGGAGTTATCTGCGCCTGCAGCCTCTGGCGGATGCGCCGGTGAGACAAGCACAGCTGCACTTTCGGGAGCGCTCGCGCGCGGCGCTACTGGCTCTGGCGGAGAAGCAATCGAAGAAGGCGCGGCGGTTGAAGCCGATTCGGGCTGTGCCGAAAGACTAAACGCGTTCAAGCAGCTGCTTAGCTTTTGCCTCCCGCATGAGATCGCCCCAACTCGAAACTCGGTATCTTTGGTTTTTCCGTCACGGCCGGGCGGATTGGCCGGACTGGGAACGATCGGACGACGATCGTCCCCTAACGAAGAAAGGACGCCGCGAAGTAAAACGCGTGGTCCGATTTTACAGGCGTCTCCCTCATCAGCCAGATTTGATTTTAACCAGCCCGCTGCCACGTGCCTGGGAAACGGCGAAAATCGCCGCGGACAAACTCGGGATCGACCTGCGCGAGATGAAAACGTTGTCTCCCGGCTTCAAGGCCAAGTCGTTGCCGGGATTGCTCGAGGCGATTGAATCCAAATCGGTCATGCTCGTCGGGCACGAACCCGATTTCTCGGAGGCGATCGAGCAGCTTGCCGGCGGGCGCGTGAAATTGCCGAAAGGCGGTCTGGCCCTCGTGCGCCTCACGGGTGAGGAAGCAACGCTGCTCGCACTCCTCCCGCCGTCGTTGGCAAAAGACGGTCGATGATTTGCGCCACCGACCGACGCTACGGTGATTTCGGGAGCGGCGGCGCCGGAGAAACCGTTGCGCTCGAGATCGGTGCGCCCACCGGCGGCGCGGGCACAGCGCCTACCGCCAAGTCCGACGGCTTCACCGTCGGCTCCGGGACAGCAGGTGCGTTCACCGCCCCCGGGCTGGCGATGGCAGCAGCGTTCGTGACGGGAGTAACGGAGGCGGTCGCGGGCGCAGTGGCCGCGGCCTGCGATTCCAAGAGACGTCGGCTGAGACTGCTCCGGCCAAAACTGCGCTGCGCATACAGAATGGAGAGAACAAAAGTGCAAATGAAAAATATGCCGGCCAGCCACCCGGTAAATTTCGTCAGCACATTCGTAGTCTGGGCGCCAAAAATATTCTCGGTCACCCCGCCCCCGAACGCCGCACCCAAGCCTTCGCTCTTCGGGCGTTGCATGAGAATGACCAGGATCATGAGCAGCGCCACGAGCAGATCGAGTGTGAGCAACACATTGATCAAGATAGTCATGGGAGCGGGGAATATCCGCAGAAGAGGCTGCTTGTAAACCGCGCAGACGGCCACTCGCGCGGTCGGTCAAGATCTACGGCACCGGGAGCGGTCTGCTTCCTTTGCACAGAACAAAGGTAGATCGCCACGGAGAAGACGGTGGCTCCCCCTGCTCATTTCATCGAGTCATTAACGGCTGAAGGATTTTGACGATGGCTTCTCCGTAATGTTCCCATGTATTATCACGGGCGGTGTTTTGAGCAGCCTGCGACATTCCGCCCAAGCGCTCTTTGTCCTCTGCGAGGATTTGTAACCGGTCGGCGATACTTTCCGGATCCCGCACCGGTACTTTCCAACCGTTCACCCCGTCCTGAATGAACTCCTCGGCACCGGCATTCGCCGTGGCGATCACCGGCAGCCCACAGGACATCGCCTCCGACAACGCCCAGGCGCGTCCCGGCACAAGAGAGGGCAGCACCAGGACGTCACAACTCCGCATCAGCTGCAGGCGATCTTCGAAGGTGCGCGGAAGCTCATAGGAAAAATGCGGAAACTGGGCCTGATACCAGCGCAGCGGTTGTAACAGCGATCCCATCAGCACCAGTCGCACCTGTGTCGACCGGAGCAGCTGCAACGCGCGGAAAACATCCGCCAACCCTTCGCGCTGACTCAAAGCACCGGCAAAGAGCACACGCAACGGCTCTTGCCCACGATCGTTTGACTCCCGCGCGGCGACAGCCGGCGAACCGCAGGCGACAACATTACAATTCTTGCCCTGGCGAATCTCCTCCGGCAGCGACGACAAGACAAAGCGACTGGGACAAATAATTGTTTCCGCCAGCGCGAGTTCGCGCGTCTTCTGCTCCCATACGCTTTCGGAAGCGCGATTGGCCAGCGTCGGCTCCCATTCCGGATAACGCGCGGCTTCCTCCCGCAATATCGTTCGCGCCGTTTCCCCGTAAAGACTTGGCAGATCGTAAACACGGCGAATCCCACGCTCGCGCGCGGCCAGAAAAGAATGCTCGGCACAATCCTCGTAGCCGTAGATCACTCCTGGCACTTGCCGGGCGGCGCGCAGACAGACGGCCGCATCCTGATCGACCGCCTGGTAAATTCGGTCCACCCGGACCGAAACCATTTCCTGCTTCATAAGTTTCGTTAGACCAAGGCGGGCGGCGAGGAGATGCAGGATCTCGCGCCGGGGAGCGGCCCGGACCATCTGCGGTTCCAAATCGTAGGAACGACGCATCATCGCAGCGCGAAAGGGCGGCGGGAAAAGCGTCACCGACGCGCGCGGGAATCCGAGCGATGTGACAAATCGAGCGAGGAGCCCGGCGTCGCGCAACGCGCGCAGGAGAGCGCGCACGCTCTCATCGCCGGTCGGATGAACGAGGACAACCATCAGAAGTCAAGACGGGTCGTTCGAGCCAGAAACATGAAGGGGTCCGCCCTCCCGCTTCACGACCTAGTTTAGTGGCCGGTCGAGTCACCCGATTCCGGAACGGCGCGAGCGGCGGCAGCGAAACCGACTTTGGAATGAGCGCCGTCGCAGAAAGGCTTGTCAGTCGAAGCGCCGCAGCGGCAAAGCGCGATCCGTTTCTCGGTCGGGATGGTTTTGCCATCGCTGTCGCGCAATTCCACCGGCCCGTTCAGAATCAGCGGACCATTCTTTACAACGTTGATGGTGACTTCAGGCATGGCGCAGTGATAGCAGGAAGCGGCTAACAAAACCAAGTCGATTCTCAGGGCGACGGCGATGAAGGAGGCTCGGGCGAGCCGCGACCCTGGACGATCTGTTCCGCTTCGCGGTTGAGGGTAGCGTAGTCCAGCCGGCGAGGGCGCAGGTAAAATTCATCAAGGACGATTTGGACGAGGGCGGCACAGGGGATGGCGACGAGCGCACCCGCCACCCCGAAGAGGAGACCGGTGGCGAGGGTGAAGAAGAGAATGAGGGCGGAGTTGAGCCGCATGCCACGGCCGAAAATGAACGGAAGCAGGACTGTCGTTTCGACCTGTTGGACAAAGAGAATGATCCCGAGAGTGAACCAGAACTTGGTCGCGCCCATGCTCAATGCCACCAGCAGCGCCGGCACCGACATGATCATGGGACCGATCGGCGGGATAAGCTGTCCCAGGAAAGTGAGCGCGGCAAAAACGAGCGCGGGCTGCACGCCGATAAGCCAAAGCAGCAGCCCGGTGGAGAGCCCCGTGATCGTGCCGCTGATAATCACACCTCGCGCCCAGGCAGAAACCTGTTCCATAAAACGGGCCAGCGTCCGGCGGGCCGCGTCCCGATAGCGTTCCGGAACCAGAGCGAGATAACCAAGGACGAGAGGCTGAGGGTCGCCGAGAACGAAGACCAGAAGGAGGACCGCGAAAATTGCGCTGAAGATCCCGCCCACGAACCCGAGCGTGGATTTAAGGAGAATGTTGGTCGCGGCCCCGGCTTGATTACCGATCGTGGCCGCGATCTGATCCGCTGGCGGCATCGCCCCGCGCAAGGCGGGGTAGCTGGCGGCGAGGGTATCGATTCGCACCCCGATCTCATGCCAGATGCGCGGTGCGCGCTGGATGAGATCACGCGTTTCACCGAACAAGACCGGAATGATCAAAGCCGCCACCACGCCGGCAAACGCAAACGCCGCCAGCAGAACCACCGCGACGCTAAGGCCACGCGGAATGCGCCAACGTTGCAGCCAGACCACAGGGCCGTTCAAGACGATGGCGAGAAGGATGACAACAGCGAAAAGGAGGAGAACAGACTGCAGCGAGAGGACGAGAAACCAAATGACGATGATGAGGAGCGCCAGCTGAATCAGATGTCGCGCGCCCCGGTAATCGAGCGGCTGCGTCGGACCGAGAGCGCGCTGTTCCGTGGGCCCGTCTTCAGTCGCCATCTTCAAGGCGTCGCCGTCTGGCGGAAGAGATCGAGCTTATCGTAACGCGGCAATCTGACGGCTCGACTGGTGCGGGCGCTTTCAAAAATCGCCTCAATGATGCGCTGGTCCTGTAATCCTTCTTCGCCCGGGGTCGCAGGCAGCCGGTCGTGCCTGATGCAATCGGCCATGTGATCGATCTCCTGGGTAAACTGGTTCGACTCCATCGGCTGGGGAAGCGACGCTTTTTCCGGACGGGAAAAGCTTTTCAAGCCGCGATAGGAAAAGGCTGGGTCCATCCCGAAGGTGCCGCCATCGGCAACGATGCGATACGACTTGGTCTCGTGCGCGTCAAAGCTACACATGCAATTGGCCAGAATGCCGCTGGGGAAACGCATTTGCCAGACGACGGTGGCATCGACTTCGCGAAACCGCGGATCGTTCGCGGGTCGAAACGTGCGCGCGAAAACTTCCGTCGGTTCTTCACCGAGGAGAAACCGAATGGTGTTGATGCAGTAAATCCCGAGATCGCCGACAGCGCCGCTGCCGGAGAGCTTTTTACTCAGCCGCCACTCCAGTTTTTCCACCTTTAAAGCGTCGACGGCCTCGATGAATTTCAGCGAGCCAAATGCTTCCTCACGCGCCATCCGCTGCATCGCCCGATTCATGGGCTCATACTGAATGCGGTAGGCGATCATCAGTTTTACGCCGGCCTTTTTACAGGCATCGATCATTTCCTGACAGCGGCTGGTGCTCACCTCCATCGGTTTCTCGCACAGGACGTGTTTCCCGGCTTTAGCCGCGCGCACGGTGAACTCGGCGTGCATGCTATTCGGCAGGACAATGTAAACGGCGTGAACCTGCTTATTCTCGCACAGGCGATCGAAAGTCCGGTAATCGTAAATCGCTTCAGGTGGAATCCCGTTCTCCTGCGCGATCCTTTGTCCTTTGGCGGCATCGCCGCTGACCAAAGCGGTGAGGCGGGCGTGTTTGCTCGCGCGAAAGGCCGGAATCAGTTGCTGAAGGGAAAGGCGCCCCAGGCCCACCAGCGCGAACCCAACTTTCTCACCCTCGGCCAACGACACCGTTCGCGCCGAGGCGGCGAGCGGACGGTAGGGTGAACCGGTGAGCTTGAGAGGCATGCTTTCGTCGAAAAAGAGAACGCTACCGCCGGCAAAGGAGCCCAGTGAGCGTCGGACCGCCGCCTACTAGCGACGCCTTCGGCCAAAGGAATAGCCGCGATGGGTGCGGCCTCCGCCAATGGCGCGTTTGCCGCCGCCGCCCTCTTCGGGTTCAAACAGCGCAGTATATTTGTAATCGAAATTCTCGAGCTTCAACCGGGGAATTTTTTGGCCGATAAAACGTTCGATCGCCTGAAGAGAAGGCAATTCTTCCCCATTGGTAAGAGTAAAAGCATCCCCCACGTTCTGGGCGCGGCCGGTGCGTCCGATACGGTGGACATAATCCTCCGGATGCTCGGGCACATCGTAGTTAATGACGTGACTCACGCCTGCGATATCGAGCCCGCGCGCGGCGATGTCGGTCGCCACCATCACCTCATATTTACCACTCTTGAATCCTTCCAGCGCTTCAATCCGCTCCCGCTGGGTGCGGTTGGAATGCAGCACGGCGACGGCGTGCTTGTTGTTCTTTAGCTGATGGGCGATGCGATCCGCTCCGTGTTTCGTCCGGCAAAAAATAAGCGCGCTATCGTAGTTCGTTCGTTCTAGGAGCGAGATGAGCAGTTCGAATTTCTGTTCCGCCGCCACCGGATAAACAGCATGCGTCACCGTCTCGGCCGGAGCCCGGCGGGCCCCGATCTCCACCGTTTCCGGATCGCGCAGGACGGAAGAGGCCAGACGCTCGATCTCCGGGGGAAGGGTCGCGGAAAAAAGCAGCGTCTGCCGCTCGTTCCGGATCTGCTGCACGATCCTACGCACATCCGGAAGAAATCCCATGTCGAGCATGCGGTCGACCTCATCGAGAACAAGGATGGTGACATCACGAAAGTTCAGGGTGCCCTGTTCGAGATGATCGAGCAGGCGACCCGGGGTCGCGATGACGATGTCCATGCCCCGCTTGAGATCCTCGCGCTGCTTGCCGTAGCCGACTCCGCCGTGGATGACGGTTTGCTCGAGATCACTGAACCGGCCGTAATCGCGAAAGGCAGTCTCGACCTGCGCGGCTAGTTCCCGTGTCGGCTCCAGGACGAGACAACGAAATTTACCGTGCTCTCCCAAGAGCGTCAGGATGGGAAGGGCGAAGGCGGCAGTCTTGCCAGTTCCGGTTTGAGCAGTCCCAATCAGATCCTTGCCCGCGAGAATGAGGGGGAAGGCGCGCAACTGAATAGGAGTGGGATGAACAAAGCCCATGGCTTGCGCGCCATGCACCGCTTCTTCCGAGAGACCAAAATCCTGAAATGACACTGTGGGAAGCTAACCGCGGATGGCACAGATTGAAACGGATAAGATTTGGCCGAAAGCGAACGGCGCCACCCGGTGTGCTATGTTTAACCGGGTCTCCGCCAGGATGCTCGAAGGCAAAGGCGGCGGGAATTAGAGTTTCCTCGCTCTTCGCTGAAGACCATCGGCGGTCACTCGAAAATGGAAGAAGGGAGTTCAGTCGATCACGCTCGTATCCTTGTCATTGCCGATACTCATAATCGGCTGCCGGGAAATATTTATGAGTTAGGGGAAGGGGTGAGCGAAATCTGGCACCTGGGCGATGTCTGCCAGTCAGGGATGCTCCATGAGCTGAGCACCGTTGGGCCTCCGGTGACGGTGGTGCGGGGAAATTGCGACAGCGAAATGTCCTGGCCGGAGGAGGCGAACCTAACGAGAAGTGGGGTGCGCTTTCGCTTGCAGCATATTCCCCCACCGGCACGCCAGCCGCCGCGCGATTGCGACGTTCTCCTGCATGGGCATACCCACGTCCCGCGCGATGAAACGATCGACGGGGTTCGTTTTCTCAACCCGGGATGTGTGACCCGGGCGAATCAGGGCGCGCCCGCCAGCATCGCCTTCCTGGAATGGAAAGCAGACCGCACGTGGGAATGGCGACTGGTGCGCCTCCCCCAGAGACGGCCTTAGCTATTCTGTTGCGGAACCGCGGCTTGCCTGAGGGCAGAGACCTTGTGCACTGGCGCTCCCATGATGGTCTGGATCCCGAACTGAAAGATCGAGACGACGACGCACAGAATCATGAGGCCGTAGATAATGTCTTCGCAGGCGCTGGCTTTTCTGCTCTGAGACTCCATCAGGAGTGCATAGGTGGATTTGGTAGTTGGGGCATTCATAGGAGTGGGTCCCTTTTCAGCTGCAGTTTCCGTGCCGCTCGCCGCAAAATCTGTACGGTTGTGGTCCTCGGGGAAGGGCCAGCATCTTGGATGTGCAAACCAGAGCATTCGCCGGCGAGAAGCAGCCGTCCCGAAAACGCAAGAGCGCCGTCCCAGCGCGGAGTAAGCATTCCAGCGCTCAGCAAATGTCGAGGAGCAGGCCAGCCGAAGCTGGTCTACTTAGCCGCTGCCGCCTGCTTCTTCGCTGATTTTTTCTCTACGCTCTTTCCCGGAGCCGCTGGCTTCTTTTTCGTGTTGGCGGATTTTGTCTCGGTCCCCTCTTCCGGGTTTTCGTCCACCAGAATAGCGGCATCCACCCATTCCAAATAGGCGACCGGAGCGGCATCGCTTCGACGTTGTCCCAACTTGATGATGCGGGTGTAGCCTCCTTTGCGCTCGGCGCTGCGCGGGGCGATATCGTCGAACAATTTCTTCACGGCGTCCTTCTGCCGGAGAACCGCAAACGCGGTCCGGCGGGCATGCAACGATCCCTTTTTTCCCAGCGTCACCATCTTATCGGCCAGCGGTCGGACTGCCTTCGCCTTGGCCAGGGTGGTCTTGATGCGCTGATGCTCGATCAAGCTGCAGACCTGATTCGCCAGCAGGGCTTTCCGATGTTCAGCCGTGCGGCCGAGCTTCACCGTCTTCTTTTGATGTCTCATGCGGGCAAAGCAACGCGTTAGGGAGCGACCACGCCATTCACGCTCGGAATCTCACCGCTGGGGGCGAGAGCGGCGGCCGTAGGCGTTTCAACCAGCCCCGGATCGAATTTCATCCCGAGCCCCAGACCGAGAGCAGTGAGTTTGTCTTTGATTTCGTTCAGCGATTTCTTGCCAAAATTTCGATACTTCAGCATTTCCGCTTCGCTCTTTTGCGCGAGCTGTCCCACGCTGGTGATATTCGCATTATTGAGGCAGTTCGCCGCGCGCACACTGAGCTCGATCTCGTTCACGCTCAT
>JBDTXE010000043.1:0-10838 GCA_040006335.1 Verrucomicrobiota bacterium
GCAGCAAAATAGCGTGCGAGGAAGAGCTGCGCGACACGCGCTGCCTTCCGGTCGGTCCTCGCTAAATTGGTGAGTGTCGAACACGGTTTTGGGTCAAGAATTTTTTGGGTGAGTTTTGAAAATAAAAATCAGGTTTTTCCTTGTGAGGATTTCAGACGGTTTCTAATCTCCAGCCGCTGGCCGGGAGTAAAACCCGTCGGTGTGAACAACCTGTGAACAGATTTAGCAAATTAGTCTCTCCCCAGTAATGGCCCCCAAAGCTAATCGCGCTCCATCCTTGCCAGCCATCCCGGCAAGCGATGTAATCTTTCCCGATGCGAGCATCTCAGCAACACTTCTTCCCTCTCGGAAACCTATCTTTCGCTCCGACACCTTCCACTTTACCGCAGCCAATTCTTCGGCGGTCAGGCTATCTGGGGACGGAGCGGAGGATCAACCCCTCGTAATTTCTCCCCGGTGCAAGCCCCTTCTACCCTGTTAACAACTCCAATGGACGAGAGTTGTGCTGCCCTCTGGGCCAAACTATCGAGCGCGCTCAAACCACAGGTGAGCGCGGATACTTTCAAGCGCTGGTTTTCGGCGGTGGAACTGACCGAGGCGACGGAGCAAGAGATTACCTTCCGCGTGCCGAACAACATCTACCAGTTCTGGATCGAGAGTAATCACATGGTGGCATTGCAGGCGGCGATTACCTCTGCGGTGGGAGGACCGAGAACGGTGCGCTTTGTCACGGGAGCGGAGACGAGTGGCGATGCGTCCGCCATGGTCACGCCTGCGCCCGAAAAAGCGGAAATGCCGGTGAGCAGAAACGCGGCCTTAGGGCTAAGTCTGAATCCGCGCAACACTTTTGAGACGTTCGTCGTCGGTCCCAACAATCAGATCGCGCACGCGGCTTGCGTAGCAGTGGCGCAGGCGCCCGCCCGCACTTACAACCCGCTTTTCATTTACGGGGGGGTCGGCCTCGGCAAAACGCATTTGATGCAAGCGATCGGCCAAAGTGTTTGGCAGAAGAAAAAGGGATCGCGGGTGATGTATCTCTCGAGCGAGCTTTTCATCAACGACTTCATCGACGCCATTCAGCACAACACCTTGGTGAAATTCCGGAAGCGTTATCGTCAGGCCGATCTCTTGCTGATCGACGACATCCAGTTTCTCGGCGGGAAGGAACGCTCGCAGGAAGAATTCTTCCACACCTTCAACACCCTCTTTGACGGACACAAACAGATCGTGCTCTCGAGCGATCGCCCCGCCTCAGAAATTGCGAATCTGGAGCAGCGGCTCGTTTCCCGCTTCGAGTGGGGGCTCACCGCCGAGATGCAGCCGCCGGATGTAGAAACGCGCTTGGCGATTCTCCGAAAAAAGGCGCAGGCCTTGCAAATCAAGCTGAGCGACGCCGTCTTCCAGTTCTTGGCGGACCGTATTCGGACCAATGTGCGCCGGCTGGAGGGAGCATTGATGCGAGTGGCGTCCTTTGCCTCGCTCAGTGGGAAGGAGCTGACGCGCGAGAGCATCGAGCATTTGCTCAAAGACATTCTCCTGGAGGAGCGAAGGCAGACCGTCACGATCGAACAGATTCAACGCAAAGTGGCGGAACATTTTGATGTTCGCCTAGCCGATATGACGAGCAAACGACGTCCGGCCAGCATTGCGTTCCCGCGTCAGGTGGCGATGTATCTGGCCCGCGAGCTGACGAAGTCGTCTCTCAACGAGATCGGCGATGCTTTTGGCGGCCGCGATCACGGCACCGTCCTGCACGCCTGTAAGTTGGTGAAGAAACGAATGTCGGAGCAGGATAACATCCGGCAGACAATTTCGTTTATCGACAGCGCGCTCCAGCGATGAAACGGAACGGGGCGGACGTTGCTCGCCGGTTTGAAGCATTGAAGCTGCCTGCTTCCCCGCGACGCACTCGCCAGAATACGGTTGCCGAATAATTCCCGACCACTAACATCTTAGCGTTTCCGGATGAAATTCAGCGTCACTAAGGAAAAACTGCTCGAAGGTTTACAGCAGGTGCAAAACGTCGTTAGCACGCGCACGACGTTGCCGATTCTTTCCAACGTCCTTTTGCAGGCGCAAAACGGAAATGTCTCGGTCACGACCACGGACCTCGACGTCGGGGTCCGCGGGAGCTTTGATGCCAACGTCGAAAAACAGGGATCGACCACGCTGCCGGCGCGGCGGCTTTTCACCATCATCCGCGAGCTGCCCTCGAGTGAAATTTCGGTCGAGGTGGATAACAAGAATGCGGCTTCGATCCGAAGCGGTCAGAGCTATTTCAAAATCCTCGGTCTGCCGGAAGAGGAATTTCCGCCCCTGCCGAAATTCGAAAACGCCAAAATGGTGACGATGCGGCAGAAAGATCTGCACGATGGTTTGCGCAAGACCGCTTACGCCATTTCCACCGACGAAACGCGTTACGTTCTCAACGGCGTGCTCTTCAGTTTTAAGGAGAATAAACTAACGCTGGTCGCCACCGATGGGCGCCGTCTTGCCATGGTGGACATCGAGCTGGAATTTCCGCGCAGCCACGAGGCTGACATCATCGTGCCAACCAAAGCGGTGACCGAGTTGCAGCGCCTCCTCGGCGACGAGGGCGAGGTCAAAGTGAGCGTGGGCAGCGGCCAGATTGCGTTCGATCTCAACAACACCTTGCTCGTTTCTAAATTGATCGAAGGAAACTACCCGAATTATCGGCAGGTGATTCCCTCCGAGGCGAAGGAACGCGTCACGCTCGAGCGCGAAACGTTTCTGAATTCTCTGCGCCGGGTTTCGCTCCTCGCGAGCGACAAATCGAATTCGATCAAGCTCAATTTTTCAAAAAACAACATCGACATCACCGCCAACACCCCTGAGGTCGGTGAAGCCAAGGAATCTCTCCCGGTCGTTTACAAGGGCCGCGAGTTTTCGATCGCCTTCAACCCGGAATTCCTGATGGCGCCCTTGCGCAATCTGGCAGAAGACGAAATTTTCTTCGATCTCATCGACGAGATGAGCCCAGGGGTTATAAAAATCCAGACACCGTTTCTCTACGTGCTAATGCCGATGCGGATCAGTTCCTGATCTACCTTCGCGCAGACTTCGGTCAAGGGGAGACGGTTGAGATCGTCTCCGGCCGCACGCAGGACGGAGATATTTTCCCCGGGGGGAGCCCAGACTTCCGATTTGGTCGGCCCGAAAAGAATCGTGCAGCGCGCATCAGACGCCGCCGCCAGATGGGAGATACCGCTATCGTGCCCGACAAAAATTGTCTGCCGCAGGATCGCGCCGAGATCGTAGAGCGGCCAGCCAATGGCGTAATGCAAACGCTCGCCGAATTTTCCCCGGAGCGCAGCGATTTGCGTGCTGTCGGCTTCGCCCGCGATAGCCATGACGCGATCAGTGCGCTGCACTAGATGTTCGATCAACGAGATCCAGCTCGAGATCGGCCAATTCTTTCTCGGACTGCCGCTGCCGGGATGCAGCGCCAGGACCGGAGTGCATCCGAGTTTCGCTTGAGCCGCCGCTATTCTCTCCGGCATGAAATGAAGTCGCGGCGCAAAGTCGTCGACAGCGACGCCTAGCTCGGCGAAAGGAGAAGCAAGTTGGGCCGCGGCGTGCATCCCGCCGTTTTCGATTTGGGAAGGGCCGCTGAGAAAGGTTGAGTCGGTGCATCGCCGGATGTTTGCGCCGAAGATTCCATCTGGATCGTGGAGATAGGATACGAGCAGGTCATGCTCGCGGAAGTAACCCCGCCAGTCTTCCGGTAATTCTGATCTATGGGAAAAAAACGGCGCCAGAGTGACGTCGTTGACGTCTCCGATTGCATCGATCTTCGCCACGGCTCGTGCCAACTCGGTGATGCCGCGACTTGGGCCGAGCAGGTCAAGTGTTGCGTTGGAAAAGTGTTGCGCGAGCGCGCGGATAGCGGGGAGCGTGAGGATAAAGTCGCCCAGTCCGCCGCCGCGGAGAACGACAATTCTGTTAATAACGGAGAAGCGCGAGTGCGATGAGCGTGATGCCGTAAAGAATGCCGGCCGCAGTTAGCGCCCGCCAGCGCCCGAGAGAGTGGCTGAACCAGGAAATTTGGTCGCGCAGCATATAAGGCATCATCACCCAAAGCAGCCCGAGGACGATAAGGATGTAGGCGAGGACGGTGAGAACGAGACGGCTCGTCTCGTAGCGAAGAAAGGCGGCGTCGAGGAGAGGTTCTGCCGCCAGGAGGGCGAGAATGCCAAGGGCTCGAACGGCGAGGAATTCATCCATGAAGCGCAACGCGCAAGCATAGGCGAGCGGGAGAGCGATGAGGAGCGGTCGGCGAAAGGCGGAGAATTCTCCCATCTCCATCGTGGATAAAAGCCAAAAACTCCAAATCAGCGCGACGGTGAGCAAAACGATCCCCGCCCAGCGCGAGCGTGGAAAAGAATTGAGCGAAGCAAAGGCGGAGGATTTGGCGATAAAGCCAACAACGCCCAGGGCGAAAAGGATGAGGCCCGTCACGAGCGCCATCATTTGCAGGGTGAAATGGTAAAGCATGATCTAGCCGACGGGCTCACCGTAAAGGCTAAAGCCGTTAGCCCGGGCGATGGCGACGTCGAGAATTTCGCCGACCTTCTCTCGACCGCCCTCGAAAACAACTACTTTGTTCGTCCGCGTCCGTCCCATCAGGCGCGCCGCATTGGTCTTACTGGGACCTTCACAGAGAATTTCCTGACGCGTGCCCACCAGGCGCTGGTGCGCGCGCCGGGCCGAGGCGTTGACCACGGTGAGCAAATCCTGGTTGCGGATTTCTTTCGTCTCTTCCGAAATCTGATCGAGCATGGTGGCGGCGGGCGTTTCGCGTCGCGGAGAGTAGCGGAAGATGAAAGCGTTATCGAAATCGATCGCAGCCACGAGGTCGCGGGTTGCCTGATAATCGGACTCGGTTTCCCCCGGAAAACCCACGATCACATCGGTGGTAATGGCGATACCGGGACGCGCGGCACGAATTCGCTGCACCAACGAGGCGTATTTCCCCGCCGTGTAGGGTCGATGCATGGCGCGAAGGATTCGATCCGAACCGGATTGAAGGGGAAAATGGATGTGTTCGGCCAGTTTTGGAAGTCGACCGAGCGCTTCGATCAGATCCTCCCGGAAACCGATGGGGTGAGGGGAGGTGAACCGAATTCGCTGGAGGCCGTCGATGGCGTGCACCGCTTCGAGCAATTGCACGAAGGGACTTTGTTGGTGGCGCAAGTTTGTATCTTGCGGATCGCCGCTTGAAAAGTTGCGCCACGGGAATTCGTGCCGGCCGTAAAGATTGACGATTTGGCCAAGCAAGGTGACTTCCTTCACTCCCCGGTCGACCAGCGCGCGAATCTCCGTGACGATTTCAGCAATGGTGCGGCTCCGCTCCGCGCCGCGGGTCCGCGGGACGATGCAAAAAGTGCAATGCATGTTGCAGCCCTGCATGATGGAGACAAAAGCGGTCGCCTGCTTCGGGTCGAGCGGCTGGTCTCGAATGGAAGCCTGCGAACCGTTTTCCTCCTCCGTGTCCACGATTGAAAAACGAGGATCGTCCATCCGGCGCGACGCGCGCTCGACCAGGGCCGCGTGTTTGTGAGCCAACGCCTCTTCCACGTAGTCAGCCACGCGGTGAAACTTCTGGGTTCCCACCACCAGATCGAGGTGCGGCACTTCGCGGAGTAACGACGCGCCGCGCGCCTGCGCCATGCAGCCGAGAAATCCGAAAACGGTGTGCGGCTGCGTTTTTGCGATGCGGCCAAGCATGCCCATTTTGCCGAGCGCTTTCTGGTCCGCCATGTCGCGGACGCTGCAGGTATTCAGGAGAATTACGTCGGCCTGAGTCTCGTCCTGGACACGCTTGAAGCCGCGATCGATCAGCGAGTGCGCGACCTGCTCGGAGTCGCGTTCGTTCATCTGGCAGCCGTAGGTTTTGATGTAAAAAGTCGGCACCGCCCGCGAACGATACACAGAGGTGATAAACGCGCTACGAGATCGCGCTTTGCGTGCGCGGCGCGTTTGCATCATGATCGCGCATGAATGATCGAGCGCCTGCCATTGGCATCATCGGCGGAAGCGGCCTTTACCAGATGGAGGGCGTGGAAAATCCGATCGAACATCAGGTCGAGACGCCGTTTGGTGCTCCATCCGATGTAATCATCGGAGGCACACTGTCGGGGCGTCAGCTTTATTTTGTGCCGCGTCATGGTCGTGGGCATCGGATTCTGCCGCACGAACTAAATCATCGGGCGAATATTTATGCGCTGCGTTCTTTGAATGTGCGTTGGATTATTTGTGTGACCGCGGTCGGGAGTTTGCAGGAACGCTACGCGCCACGCGACGTGGTCTTGCCGTCGCAGTTTTTCGATCGCACCAGCCAGCGCGCGCATCACACTTTTTTCGGCGAAGGCATTGCCGCTCATATTTCTTTCGGTGAACCGATCGCAACTTCCCTGCGGAAGATCCTGGCGGAAGCGGCACAAGCCTGCGGAGTGAGGGTGCATGACGGCGGCACGTATGTGAACATGGATGGCCCCGCATTTTCGACGCGGGCCGAATCGGAGTTCAATCGCAGGCAGGGATTTGATGTCATTGGGATGACGAATGTGCCGGAGGCGAAACTCGCGCGCGAAGCGGAGATCGCCCTCGCCACTCTGGCAATGGTGACGGATTACGATTGCTGGAAGGTGGAGGAGGAACCGGTCTCGGCCCAGACCGTTTTCGGTCATCTGCTGGCGAATGCGGAGATGGCAAAACGGATCGTAGCTCAAGCCATTCCCAGCATCCCGGCGGTGGCCGACTGGCCGGAGCACAGCGCCTTGCAGATGGCGCTGATTACGGATCGCAAACTCTGGCCGGAAAAGACGATCGAAAAGCTGCGGCCAATTTTAGAAGGTCATCTCTAGGACAAGCTCAAGTTTCGTCGCTGCGATTTGGAAGTATCGCCGCAAGTAAACTTCGCTCCGGTCGCGCTACAACCAGAGCCCCCAGGAAAGAAGTGAAGCGGCGTCGGTCCAGACACCAGCCTTGGTGTCACCGAGGACGACGACGATGATATCGCGCCCCGGCCGCGCACCGCTGGCGATGAGGCAATGTCCGGCGGCTTCGGTGTAGCCGGTCTTCATTCCGTTACAGTAGGGCATTCGTCGAAGGACTTTGTTGGTATTCTCGAGTTCGCGCGTGCGCCCGTTCGCATACCGAAAGACGAGCTGAGGAAGACAGACAATGGAACGGAGGGTCGGGTTGAGGTAAGCCGTGCGGGCGATGATAGAGAGGTCGCGCGCGGTGGAATACTGGCCAGGGATCGGCAGGCCGTTGGGATTGAGAAAGTGCGAATGCGTCGCGCCGAGCTGCAGCGCCCGGGTATTCATTTTATCCGCGAAGGATTCGATGCTGCCGGCGTTATCGCGGGCAAGACAGCGCGCGACATCATTGGCGCTTTTCACCAGCAGAGCGCGGAGCAAATCGATCCGCTGATAGGTTTCGCCCGCCCGAATGTTCAGCTTCACGGGCTCGGCAAAGGTATCGACCGGCTCCACGGTCACGTTGCGGTCGAGATAACCGGACTCCGCCACGAGGAGAGCGGTGAGAAGCTTTTGCGTGCTCGCGGCCGCGCGCGGCTGGTCGGCATTCTTTTCGTGGAGCACCTCTCCCGTCCGGGCGTCGACTACCAGCACCGACGTAGCGCGCGTGTTCGGGACACGGTTCGGATCGGAAGGGGCGGTTGGCGCCGGGACGAAGGGCGTCAGCTCAACCGCGCGAGATTCGTCTCCATCCTCCCTGGCGGTAGCGACCTTTTTCCGCGCGCGAGCCCGAGCGGCCGCGCTGAGGTGGGTCGAGTGCGATTTCTTGTGGACGCCGGTGGGCCGGACGACACCATCGTCATCATCGTCCCCAAGGCTGACGGCCAGCGTATGGCCGAGGGTCAGACTGCCGAGGATGAGAATGGCGATCCAGCGCGGCCAGCGCTTCATAAGCGGGAATTACTCGGAGTTTTCACAATCCTGCACGCGGCAGGAATTATTTCTCAGCGATTTTTGCGCCCACGCTGAATCAATTCGACCTCATAACCCTCCGGGGCGTCGATGAAAGCGATCGCCCCACCGTCACTGTTGGCATGAGGTCCGTCGGAAAGTGGGTGGCCCTTGGCGGCGGCCTCTTTAGCAAACGCCTCCAAATCTTCCACTTCAAAGGCCAGATGAGTCAGATCAGGGCCAACCACGACGGGCCCGCTTTCGTCGAACTTACACAGCTCGATCTCCTCTTCGCTGCCGGGCGCGCGCAGAAAAACCAGCTGCGAACCACGGCCAGAGGTATGCCGGCGGGTTTCCTCCAGACCCAGGACGTCCCGGTAAAAGGCAACGGTCTTTTCCAAATCGTGGACGCGATAGCGCGTGTGCAGAAGCTTTTTAACCATGGCAAGAGTATGGGGTTGGGTGTTACCGGCAGCACAAAGTGGCACCGACGTTTGCTTTCTGCATCCTGAGATAGCGATTTTTGTCAGCTTGCAACTACGCTAACCTTATCGCTCTTTGGAAAACGGATGAGACTTTTTATCGGGGCAGCCGGCCGAGGCGGAACGTTTTATCTCCTGCGCCTGCTCGAACTGCTCGATCCGAGAGCGAACGAGGTTCACCTGCTGATGGATGGAGAGGCGAAGCAGGTGGCCACACAGGAAGTGCATGCTTTCCGGGTTCCGCTCGGCATCACGCAACACACCGAGAACGACGTGGACGCGGCGTTGCTCACCACTGTCTCCCGGTTCGATGCCATGGTGCTGTTGCCTTGTTCGATGTCGGTCGTGGGTCAACTGGCGCACGGTGCCGGCGAGACCTCGTTAGCGCAGGCCGCGGCAAAATTTCTCGCGCAGCGCCGGAAGTTTATCCTCGTCCCGGGAGAGACGCCCTGGAATCTGATCCAGGCCCGGAACATTGTCACGGTGCTCGAAGCCGGCGCCGTGGTCATGCCCGCGAGCCCTTCCTTCCGCGGTAATCCTAAAAGCATGAACGATCTCACGGATACGCTGATTCTCGCCATCATGGAACAGCTTCGTCTGACGCCTTACCGGAGTTGAAACTCGATCCGGAAAGCTTCGCGGGGGGACTGTTGGTGAATTTTGGGTGGGTTTTGCTCCAGCTCTGGGCCTGGACCATCCGGTTCGAGGTGGATGATCGTGGAGGGGCGCTATCGATGCCGGTATCGCAGCGTTTCATTGGTGCCCTTTGGCACAATCGCCTCCTCTTCCTGACCCATTTTATTCATCATTACCTGCCACAACGACGAGGCGCGGCGTTGATCAGCGCCAGCCGTGATGGGGCTTGGCTGGCAAAGCTGGTCACGCGCTTCGGCTTCGAGGTGGTGCGCGGATCCAGCTCGCGGCTGGGTGCAATCGCCATGCGGCAGCTGGCCGAGGTCATTCGCGGTGGCGCAGATGCGGTCATCACTCCAGACGGACCGCGCGGCCCCGCCTACCAGCTCGACGACGGCGTTATTTTTCTCGCGCAGCAGACCGGCGCCCAGGTTGTCCCGGTTAATATGGAATACTCCAGCTGCTGGCGGCTACGCAGTTGGGATCGCTTCATCTTGGCCAAGCCCTTTTCGCGCGTGCGCGTCATCATCGGAAATCCCATCGCCATCCCAGCGACGAGCACCGCGGAAGAATTCGCCGCCGAACGCGCGCGATTGCAGGCAGCGATGATGGCGCTGGTGGAGATGCGCTGATACGGTCACCGACCTTATGGCAAAAATTATCGATGGGCGCGCCATCGCCGCAAAAGTTTATACCGAGCTGCGCGCGGAAATTGCCAGTCTGGCGGAGCGCGGTCTGCGTCCCGGCCTCGCAGTGGTGCTGGTGGGGGACGATCCGGCCTCGCGTGCCTATGTCCGGGCGAAAGACAAAATGTGCCGCGAACTCGGCTTGCACTCAGTGAAGCTGGAATTGCCGGCGACCACCGCGCAGGAAGAATTGCTCGCGCGGATTACGGAACTAAATAACGATCCGGCGGTTCACGGGATTTTGGTGCAATCACCGCCCCCGCCGCAGATCGACGAAGCGGCCATTGTGCGATCGATCGACCCGCGCAAAGACGTCGATGGCTTCCATCCGCTGAATGTGGCCAAGCTGGCCTTCGGCGATGAGAGCGGCTTTGTCCCCTGCACCCCGCTCGGTTGTTTACGACTTCTCCGGGAGAGTGGGGTCGAGCTGCGTGGCGCCAATGTGACCGTCCTCGGTCGCAGCATGATTGTTGGGAAGCCGATGGCACTTCTCCTCATGAACAAGGGCGTGGACGCGACCGTCACCGTGCTGCACTCCCGCAGTCGCGACCTACCGGAGCTCTGCCGGCGAGCGGACATTCTCATTGCCGCGATCGGCCAGCCAGGATTCGTTAGGGGAGGGCACGTGCGCGATGGGGTGACGGTGATCGACGTCGGCATTAACAGGGTGGAAGACCCCCAGGCCGAGCGCGGTTACCGGCTGACCGGGGATGTTGATTTTGAAAGTGTCGCGCCGAAAGCTACGGCCATCACTCCGGTGCCAGGTGGAGTCGGTCCGATGACGATCGCGATGCTGATGACGAACACGGTGAAGGCATGCCATCAACTTTCGCGCTCTGAGGCGGCGCGCGGCTAAGGGAGCCGAGCAATCCGCCGAAGCTCGGAAGCAAAAGGCCGTTTCATCTTCGGTTCGTCATCCTGAGCCGCGGGAGGACCGGCGATGGACCTCGCAATCGGAGTGCTGGTCACACAACTCGCTCCAGGACGTAACACCATCAGAGAGGCCCTCACCGACTTCGCGGTCCGGTGACACTTTTAACGCACAATCTTGCGCGTGAGCGTTCTGAGCAGCGCCGGCTGAA
>JBDTXE010000044.1:0-10591 GCA_040006335.1 Verrucomicrobiota bacterium
TACCACCGGCCCAATCCCGCACGGCCGACGGATGTTTGAAATTTCCTTCGATTTCATCGGCCACGAACTGCACATCCTGGTCGACGACGGCCAGACGCAGGTGTTCAAGCTGCGCCCCCAGAGCGTGGCGAAGTTTTATCGTGAGATTATGTCAGCACTCGCGGAACTCGGCCTCGAGGTAAAAATCGCGGCGGCTCCTAACGAATTGCCGGATGCCACCCCCTTCGCGGAGGATGAGGAGCATGCTCAATACGATCCGGTGGCCGCACGTCGCTTCTGGCAGGTGCTTTCCCAGTCGGGTCGCGTCTTCACCGAATTTCGGTCGCTATTTTGCGGCAAATGCAGTCCGGTACACTTTTTTTGGGGCAGTTTCGATCTGGCCGTGACGCGTTTTTCCGGGCGAAGCGCGCCGCCGCACCCCGGGGGGATTCCGCATTTGCCTGATGCGGTCACGCGCGAAGCTTATTCGCAAGAGGTCTCCAGCCTTGGATTCTGGCCGGGCAACGATCAGATCCCGGAGGCACTCTTTTATTCCTACGCCTATCCTTCGCCGCAGAATTTCGCGCAATCGACCGTGGCTCCGACGGCGGCGTATTTTCACGGACAGCTCAAGGAGTGGGTTTTGCCCTACGATGCGGTCCGCCAGGCCGCCTCTCCGGAAGCCGAGATTCTGGCCTTTGCCCAGACCACCTACGACGCTGCTGCCTCGCTGGCGGGCTGGGACCGTGAGGCGCTGGCAGAGAAGAAGCCGGCCTTGCGTTGAGGCGCCGGTTGCAGCTAGGGTGAGGAGATGAATCGGCTCGACCCGAAGGTGGCGGAACAGGGAGCCTGGCGCGATGTTCCCTCCGGCTGGCGCCAACTCTACGGCGATATCAACCGCCTCGGCTTGAGCGTGGAGTGGCACGATTTCAAAACCACTCGGGCGCTGGATTGGGGGCGCAGTTTTCACTCTCAGAGCGTGGAGGTCTGCCTGAATCTCGCTGGGCGCGGAGCCGTCGGTGGGAAAGGGGCGCGAAGTGAATTTTTATCGGGCATGGCCGGCTCGTATGCCATTGCGGACGAACCGCTCCACGCCAGCCGCGCTGCGAACGACTACCACCAGTTTGTGACCCTGGAATTTTCGCGCGCGAAATTGCAGGAGCAGCTGGCGCAAAACGAGAGTGATTTGGAACCGGCGATGCGGGCTTCGATCTTCAGCGGCCGCCCGCATGTTGGAAAACCGCGCGCCATCTCCGTGGTGCAGCGACAAGTGATCGCTTCCCTGGCGGAGCCGCCGGTGGCGAAAGCCGCGCGCTCTCTCTGGTATCAGAGCAAGGCTCTGGAATTAATGGCGCATTTTCTGTTCGAGCCGAAGGATCCGGAATTGTTCTGCATGCGCCAGAAACGCGTCGCGCGCGACCGCGTCGAACGCACCAAGGAATTGCTCGCGCGCGATCTGGCCAGTCCTCCCTCGCTCGAAGTGCTCGGCCAGGAAGTTGGGTGCAGTTCATTCTACTTGAGCCGTATCTTTTCCCGCGAAGTCGGACTAACGATTCCTCAATATCTGCGCAATCTTCGGATGGAACGCGCGGCAGCGTTGCTCCGCTCGGGTCGCTACAATGTCAGTGAAGCAGCGGTGGAAGTGGGCTACTCCAGCCTCAGCCACTTCAGTAAGGCCTTCTGCGAGACGATCGGCTGTTGTCCGGTGCTTTATCCCATGGCGCAGCACGTCGTTCTGGAGCGTTGAAGCAGCGGCCGGAACGCGTCACTTTGCTTGCGGCCTGATTCTCGATCCGGTGCGGTTTTGAAATGATGAAGATCACGCGCGCGCTTATTTCCGTCTCCGATAAACGCGGTGTCGCCGAGTTCGCGCGGGCGCTGGAAGCACAGGGCGTCGACATCATTTCTACCGGCGGCACGGCCGAACTCCTCCGTCAGCATGGCGTTTCGGTGCGCGACATCTCGAGTTTCACGGGCTTTCCTGAAGTGCTCGATGGCCGGGTGAAAACGCTCCACCCGCGGGTGCATGGTGGCTTGCTCTATCGGCGGGAAAATCCGAAGCACGAAAAAGAAGCTCGCGAGCATGGCTTCGATCCGATCGACCTGGTCGTGGTCAACCTTTACCCTTTTGAAGCCACCATCGCGAAACCGGGTGTAACGCTGGCGGAAGCGATCGAGCAAATCGACATCGGCGGGCCTTCCATGATTCGCAGCGCGGCGAAGAACTATGAATCTGTCACCGTGGTGGTGGATCCCGACGACTATCCCACGGTGATCGAATCCATGCGCGATCACGAAGGCGCGACCACGCTGAAACTGCGGGAACGCCTGGCGATCAAAGCCTTCATTAAAACCTCCGGGTATGACCGTGCCATCGGGACGTTCCTCAATCAGGAGCAGACGACCGATGCCTCTTTCTCTCTTACCATGCCGCTGGTGGCGCACCTGCGTTACGGGGAGAATCCACACCAGAAGGCCGCGCTCTATGGCGACTTTGATCGACACTTTCAAAAGCTCCACGGCAAAGAACTTTCCTATAACAACATTCTCGACATCAGTGCCGCGACCAGCCTCATCGCCGAGTTCGCCGAGCCCACAGTCGCGATTCTAAAACATACCAACCCCTGCGGCGTCGGCAGTCACCCCGATCTGCGGGAAGCCTGGGATCGCGCTTTCGCCACCGACAAGCAGGCGCCCTTCGGCGGCATCATTGTCTGCAATCGTAACGTCGACGAATCGTTAGCTCGTGCCATCCGCGAGATTTTTAGCGAAGTCATCATTGCGCCGGAGTTTTCCGCCGAGGCGCGCACTATTTTGCAGAAAAAAAAGAACCTGCGTTTACTGCGGCTACTCAGTGCCGGCGATGAAACGCAAACGAAACGCGACCTCCGCACGGTCTGCGGCGGCCTCTTGGTGCAGGATCCGGATGACGGTGGGAAAGAAGCTGAAAATATCGTGACGCGCCGGGCGCCCACCGCTCAGGAGTGGGAAGCCCTGCGTTTTGCCTGGCGTGTAGTCAAGCACGTGAAGTCCAACGCCATCGTTTACGCCGGAAGGGATCGCACCCTGGGGATTGGCGCGGGGCAGATGTCGCGGGTGGATTCTTCGCGCATCGCCGTCTGGAAAGCGCAGGAAGCGGGCTTGAGTTTAAAAGGGAGCGCGGTGGCGAGTGACGCGTTCTTCCCTTTCGCCGACGGTTTGCTGGCGGCGGCCGACGCCGGTGCGAGCTGCGCTATTCAGCCGGGCGGTTCGGTAAGGGACGAGGAAGTCATCGCCGCGGCGGACGCGCGCGACATGGCGATGGTCTTTACTGGCGCGCGCCATTTCCGGCATTAGCGAAGGCGGAGTGCGGAAAAAAATCGGCGCGTCTACACCGCCGGAATTGTGCGCGTTCTTTGGCGCAATGCGGTCGCCTGAGTCACAACTCCGCAGAGAACCAAGCCGGCAAAAACCAGCACGCTGCCGGTCGGTGGCAGGGTGATCGCATTGCTGATGAGATGCGCGCCGATGAGTGACGAAATCAGAATCAGCGCCCAATCGAAAAGGGCGAGCAGAAGCAAAGCGCCGATCAATCCGCCGATGACAAAGGTCAGCAGATACTGTGCGGAGTATTGGACAAAGAAGGTCGCGACGATTCCCACCGCCAGTCTTCCGCCGGCCAGAAAGCCCGCAATTCCAACCGCGAGCTTTTGCACAAAGAGGGCGAGGAGCGCTCCGATTAAACCAAGAACGAGCGCCAGGGTCAGAGCCAACGCGGGACTCGGGTCATGGGCGAGGTGGGGCGCCAGTTGCACGCCGGCGGCGAATCCGATCGCGCTCACGCAAAGCCAAAATAGCTTGCGTCCGAAGAGGAGGACGACGACTCCGATCGCGGCGCCAAAAATGGGCACCGAGACATTGGGAAGCGCCACATTCATCTCGCCGAACGCACGCTAATTCGCCGGCGCGCTCTTCTGCATCGCGGCGTCGCGCCGGGCCTTGAACTCGTTGCCCGGTTTCCATTCCGGAAATGTGCTCGCATTCGCTACTTCCGCTCCGACCTCAAAGAGTAATTGCACGTCCTGGGCGGCGCCCGCCAGGTCCCAGTCAGATTGCACCTGGTCGGAAACCTGATGGTAATCGTGCAGGTCAAATTCGTCGGCGCGCAGAGGCGCATTCGCATCGCGGGAAAGAAGGTGCTCGTTCTTTCCGATGTAGAGCGCCGGCACGCCGACCTTGGCGAACTCGAAGTTATCTGCGCGATAAATGCTGCCTTTTTCGGGGCGGGGATTTGCGAGCGCTACACGCTCCTGCGCCCGGGCGCGTTGCGCGAGCATGTCGTCCAGCGACGACATCCCCCAGCTCGTATCTTCCACATCGCGGGTTTTTCCCCACACGTTCATGCTGTCGATGTTGATGTCCGCCAGGGTTTTCTCCAGCGGATAAAGGGGATGCTCCGCGTAGTATTTCGCGCCCAGTAATCCCGCTTCCTCGGCGGTGGTGGCGAGGAAGAGAAGCGAACGCTTTGTCGGCGGATTGAGTTTCGTGTAAGCGCGTGCCAGCGAAATCACGGCGCTCACGCCGGAGGCATTATCGACCGCGCCATTAAAGATTTGATCGCCTGTCAGCTCGGAATGTTTCCCGAGGTGATCCCAGTGCGCGCTAAAGATAACCCATTCATCCTTCAGTCTGGCGTCGCCGCCATCGAGCTTTCCGACCACGTTATGTGACTTGAAGGTGCGAACTTCCTGGCGAACGGCAAAATTTGCTTTGGCGTCGAGCGACACTGGTTTGAAATCCTTGAGCTGAGCCGCTTTCTTCAAGGCGTCGAAGTCCTGCCCGCAATCCGCGATCAACTTCCGGGCGACATCGAGCGTGATCCAAGACCGCACTTCGACCGCGCCAGCGTTTTTATCGGGCGTATCGAGTTCGAAATTTTCCTTCGACCAGCTCGTTTTCACAACCGAGTAAGGATAAGCTGCCGGCTCGGTCTCGTGGATGATGACCGCGGCCGCGGCCCCTTTTTCCGCAGCGATCTCATATTTATAAGTCCAGCGACCGTAGTAGGTCATGGCCCTCCCTTTGAACATTTTCTCGTCCAGCTTGGAACTGTCGGCCGTGTCCGGAATCTGCGGATCGTTGATGAGCATCAGGATTGTTTTTCCGCGCACATCGACGCCCTTGTAATCATCCCAGCCGTATTCGGGCGCGACAATCCCGTAGCCGACGAAGACGACTGGCGAATCGTTCACTTTGATGTCTGCCTGCAAACGGGCGGACGATGCGACGTAGTCATCCGGAAATTTTAACGCGATCTTTTCTCCCTTCACCTCGAACGAGGCCGTCGGGGCGCTCTTGATTCCCGCCAACGGCACCTCCTGAAAGTATGTTCCGTCCGGGTTGCCCGGTTTCAGTCCAATCTGCTTGAACTGATCGCTGATATATTTGATCGAGAGTTCTTCTCCTTTTGAGCCGGGGGCACGCCCTTCGAACTCATCCGAAGCCAGGACTTTGATAGGACTGAGCAAACCGTCGGCCGTGATCGTATCCAAGGCTGATTTTAGGTCAGTGCCTCCGGCCGTGCTCTCGGGAGCAGCCGCGATAGCCAGGTGGGGATGGAACGCTCCGAGAACGAGGGCGACGAGAGAGGGTAAGAGCTTTTTCATAGGATTAAGTCGAGGAAGAACGCATACCTCGCATTGCCTTGCCTGTCATGCGGCGCGGCGGGGACCCGAACGCTCCCTGTTACAAAAGTGCTCCTCTTATCGCTGAGTCTGCCCGCGCGGTGCCGGCGGACGGTTTATCGGTTTCAGCTTTCGGGAAACGCAGCCGTAGGCTAAAAGCTGTTCGATGCGCGCGCTCATGGAAAAGTTTTTGCAGGCGTTCATCCCGCTCTTCGTCGCCATCGATCCCATCGGGCTGGTGGCGCTTTTCATGGGACTGGGAACCGCCGGCACGAGCGAAGGGCGCCGACGTCAGGCTTTCCTTGGTATCCTGACGGGGTTGCTGGTCGCGATCGGTTTTATTTTTCTGGGGCGAGTTGTCTTTTCCGCGCTCGGAATCACGGTCTCCGATTTTCAAGTGGCGGGCGGCCTCGTCCTGCTGGTGCTGGCGGTGCGCGAGTTGGTCGGTTTTGGCGGTGGTGATCGGGCAGGAGGCGAGGACTTCGGCGTTGTCCCACTCGGCATGCCTCTGATTGCAGGTCCGGCTTTGCTGACCGCTCTTCTGATTCTGGTCGACACCGTCGGCCTGACCTTCACTATTTTGTCGCTACTGGTGAATCTCGGCCTGGTCGCGATCGCCTTGTGCAACGCCGACCGGTTCGCCCGCCTCATGGGCCGGCAGGGATTGCGCGGAGTTTCGAAATTGATTGCGCTGTTGCTGGCAGCGATCGCGGTCAGCTTGATCCGGCGAGGCTGGGTTGCGCGTTAGCGCGTGCGGTTGTTTGGCAGGGGCGCGGAAAGCAGGTGGAAATCTGCGCGCGTCAGCAGGAGCTTGTCATCCCGAGCCGCGCAGACGGGGAGGGACCCCTCCCAAGGTTTCAGGAATGCGATTTCCGAGTGGCGTGATCAAGACCGTGGGCGAGGTCCTTCGCTTCGCTCAGGATGACAGCGACTAGGCCGCGGCGCGTCGCTTCTGTTTCACTAGCGTCGCCGTAGAACGGCGTCCATTATTGCTGGCGGCGCGCTTCGGCTTTAACGCCTGATTTCGGGTCAAGCTCTCCTGCAACACTTTGACCAGATCGACCACGTTCGTTTGTTTCGGCTTGCTCACCGGTTTGTCGGCAACCTCCCGATGCTGCGCCTTTTGCTCGATGATCTCCATCACCGCGTCGCGATATTCGTCCCGATATTTTTCCGGCTCCCAAGGCACCGACATGCTCTCAATCAGCGTCTGCGCCATCGCCACTTCCTTGTCGGTGATGTTGCTGGTCGGCCCGCTCTTTAACTCCTCCGGGCTCAAGATTTCGTGGGCGAAATGCATCAGTTCGAGAATGAGGAAGAGGCCGTCCGTCTTCACTGAGGCGAGATGCTCGCGATTGCTGATCACGACTTTGGCGATGCCTATCTTGCCAGTTCCGATCAACGCTTTGTGCAGGAGGGCGTAGGCCTTCTCCCCGCCTTTCTGCGGCTCGAGGAAATAAGGTTTGTAGAAATATTTTGGATCCACCTGCCCGAGCTCCACGAAATCGGTGATGTCGATCGAGTGGGTGGATTCGATCCGCACCTTCTCGAAGTCCTCCTCTTTCATCACCACGTATTGGCCGCGCTCATACTCGAAGCCTTTCACGATCTGATCGGCTGAAACTTCCTTCATGTCAGCTTCCGCCACCTTCTTATATTTGATCGGACTCAGATCGGTGGCGCGGAGTTGCCGGAAGCTGAGTTTCTCCTCGCGTGTTGCCGGATATACGGTGATCGGGATATAAACGAGGCCGAAGCTGATGCTGCCTTTCCAAACGGGACGCATAAGGTTGGTAGTTTACGAAAGCTGCTGCTGCCCTGTCAATTAGCGCAATTCATGCCGCCATCAGCCAAAGTCGGACGGTTTTTCGCCGGAATATTTGATGATTGAAACGCACAATCTAAGTTCGGGTTGCGATGGCCGCAGATTCTTTCGTTCACCTCCATCTTCACACGGAGTATTCGCTCCTCGATGGGGCCGTGCGCATGCGAGAGTTGATGAAAAAGGCAGTGGAGATGGAAATGCCTGCCATCGCCATGACCGATCACGGCAATCTTTTTGGCGCGATTGAGTTTTACCAAGAGGCGAAGCGCGCCGGGATCAAGCCGATCATCGGCTGCGAGGCTTACATCGTCCCCGGTTCCCACAAAAATAAATCGGGGGCGGACCGGGAATATGCGCACCTCACGCTGCTGGCGCAGGACGATGTCGGGTATCACAATCTGGTGAAGCTGATCACCACGGCGCACCTCGATGGTTTTTATTACAAGCCGCGGATCGACAAAGAGCTGCTCGCGACTTACGCGCGGGGGTTGATTGGGCTAAGCGGCTGTCTCGCCAGCGACGTCAATTCCGCTTTGCAGGCGGACAATCTGCCCAAGGCGACGCAACATGTGGCGGATTACCGCGATATTTTTGGTGCCGAGAATTTCTTTATCGAACTGCACGATCACGGCATGCCGGAGCAGCGGAAGTCCAATCTTTCCCTGCCGCAGCTAGCGCGCGATTTTGGCCTCGGGCTGGTGGCGGCCAATGATGTGCATTTCCTGCAGCGCGAACATCACGCCGCGCATGACGTCATGCTCTGCATCGGCACCAACCGGCAGGTGAACGATGAGCGGCGAATGCACTACCTGCCGGAACTCTACCTGAAATCGCCCACGGAGATGAGCGAGCTTTTCCGCGCGCACCCGGAGTCGATCAGCAACACCCTGCGCATCGCGGAGCGCTGCCATCTCGAACTGGAGTTTGGGAAATCGAAATACCCGCACTATCCCGTTCCCGAGGGGACAACCCGGCCCTCGATGCTGCGCGAGCTTTGTGGAAAAGGTTTACGGGCGCGCTATGGCGATCGGGCGGAGACGGACTCCGGTCTGCAGCAGCGTCTGGCCTACGAACTCGGAGTCTTGGAGACCACCGGCTTCGTGGATTATTTTCTCATCGTTTGGGATTTCATTCGCTTTGCCCGCGAAAGGGGCATTCCGGTCGGACCGGGCCGCGGTTCGGCCGCCGGATCGCTCGTGGCCTACGTGCTCGAAATCACTGATGTCGATCCTTTGCGCTACGGCTTGATTTTCGAGCGCTTCCTCAATCCCGATCGCGTTTCACCGCCTGATATCGATCTCGACTTCTGCGAGGCGCGTCGCGGCGAAGTGCTCGATTACGTGCGGCGCAAGTACGGCGAGCGTCGCGTCGCCCAGATTATTACCTTTAACAAATTAAAGGCGCGAAGCGTGGTGCGGGACGTTTCGCGCGTGATGGGATTAAGCTACGCCGACGGCGATCGGATCGCCAAGATGATTCCGAACGAACTGGGCATCACCCTGGAATCCGCGGTCGAGAAAAACCCCGACCTGAAGCGCGCGGTCACAAGCGAGGAGGCAACCCGACAAGTCTTTGAGCATGGAAAATTTCTGGAAGGGATGTCGCGTGGAGTTGGGGTGCACGCCGCCGGTGTTGTCATCGGCGACCGTGATTTGTCCGACTACATCCCGCTCTGCCGTGACGTAAACGGGAAGGAAGTCATCACCCAGTATCCGATGAATCCGCTGAACGATCTCGGCCTGCTCAAGATGGATTTCCTCGGGCTGAAGAACCTGACCGTAATTGAGGATACTCTTACGCTCATCCGTCAGCGCGCCCCGCACTTCGATCTCAAGGCGATTCCACTGAATGATCCCAAGGCTTTCGAGCTCTACAATCGTGGCGAAACAATCGGCCTCTTTCAGATGGAATCCGGCGGGATGACGAGCGTTTCAAAGCAGTTCGACGTGCAACGGATCGAAGACATCATGGCTTTGATCGCGCTCTATCGGCCCGGGCCGATGGATCTAATTCCAGATTACATCAAGCGCAAGAAAGGCCTAACGAAGATTAGACACGAACATCCGTTGCTGGCCGAAATCACGGCCGAGACCTACGGAGTCATGATCTATCAGGAACAGGTTATGGGAGCCGCGGCCAAACTGGCCGGTTATACCCTCGGGCAGTCCGACCTTCTGCGCCGGGCCATGGGCAAGAAAGATCGGGAAAAAATGGCGAAAGAACGCGCCAATTTTGTCGATGGTTGCGCGCAGACGAACAAGATTCCGGAGAAAAAAGCGAATGCCATCTTTGATCTGCTGGAAAAGTTTGCCGGCTACGGCTTCAACAAGAGTCACAGCGCCGCTTACGGCCTGATCAGCTATCAGACTGCTTATTTAAAGGCCAATTATCCGGTTGAATTTATGGCCGGGTTGCTCAGCAATGAAATCAGGAACACCGACAAGATCTCAGTCTTCGTCGGAGAATGTAAGCGGATGGGAATTCCCATCCTGGCTCCGGACGTCAACCGCAGCGCGCTCAAGTTTACACCCGAAGCGGTGGCTGACACGGCGGGGGCGCAGGAAGTCAACGCGATCCGCTACGGCCTGGCGGCGATCAAGCATGTGGGCGAGGGCGCAATGGAGGCGGCCATCCGCGAGCGAGAGCACGGGGGTAACTTCGCCTCGATGGAAGATTTCTGCGGCCGGCTCGACTCGCGCGTGGCCAACCGCAAGACTTTGGAGGCTCTAATCAAAGCCGGCGCGTTTGATTTCACCGCGTGCGACCGCGCCGAACTTTTCACCTGCCTGGATGAATCGCTCGCCGCCTCGGCCGTCGCACATCGAGATCGCGCCGCCGGCCAGGTTTCGTTATTCGGCGATCTGCCGACGCCGGTGGAACGTCGGCCCCGGAAGTACCCGGCGTGGTCGGATCGCGAGAAAATGAGCTACGAAAAGGAGCTGTTGGGCTTCTATCTCACGGGCCATCCACTGGATGCGTATGCGACCGCAATCCGGAAAGGGAAATATCAGACCGTCGCGTCGCTGAGCGAGCTCTCGGACCGGGCGCAATTCCGCGTCGCCGGAGCGATCGCGCAGGTCGACAAAAAATTTACCAAGAAAGAGAGCAAGCCCTTCGCGGTGAT
>JBDTXE010000045.1:0-10572 GCA_040006335.1 Verrucomicrobiota bacterium
CACATTCTTATAAAGCGCCATGTGCCCTTCAAGCGTGTGCGGACGCAGACTGTGCGCTTGTAAGATTTGGTCCACAGGATCGCCCGGCGTTTTGACCCGATCGTAAAGCACGCGCAATCGACCGAAAGATTTCTCGTAGGAGGTGGTTTCGATCCAGCTCATTCCGTCGCAGCTGGAGGCAATGCTTTCGTTCCGCCGATGGTCCAGAGGGTGTCGAGGTCGCGCAGATAATAGAGAGCGAAACAAGCCGCTAGCATTGGCCACGCGGCGAAGAAGAGTAGGTTTACCTTCTCAAAAGCATGAAGGTATTGCGAGTAGGAAGAAAAGGTGGACAGAGCGTGTAGTAAGAACACTAACCCGTAGGTGAAACGGCGCGCTAGACCGAGTAGGAACGCAATCAGCAAAAGCAACTCCGCCGTGGCCAGCGCGTAAACGACGGCCGCGCCCACGCCCTTGAAAAAATAGAAATGTTCGAAGATCGAAGTCGCATGTTCCGGGCGGACGAACTTATCGATCGTCCACATAAACATGACGAGGAAAACACTAAGGCGCAGGAGAAGCAGGACGACCGGGATTCGATTGGATTGGTTCATGGCAGGTTATGTTTTAGCGCGAGTATGCTCGGACCACTCGACGGCGAAACTAAAGATAAGGATGACCCATCACAAATACAGTTTTTATTCTACGCGAAGCGAAACGAAGTCGAAGCCGTGACGCGGCCTACACGGTCGGCAAGGACGAGCTTTCCATCCCGCAGTGCTTCTTAAAAATAGGATCCCTCGCTCGGGATGACACGCTTAGTCTCAGCCCCAAGCCATCCGCCGGTAAACCCGGCGCGGCGCAGGCCACGCAGGATGACCGGGCAGTCGCGCATTAAACGCCAGAGAAAGCCAGAGCGATAGTTCTCGATCATCATCACGATCGGACCCTGGTCGAGCCCGTAATAGCCCTGCGAAATCCAGCCTTTTTTCCCTTTTTTCGGACCATTCGAAAAAGTCGGATTGTAACTGCACTTAAAACCATACTTGCTCGTCATCTCGGGAAAGTTATCGTCAAAATGCTTGATCGAGGGTAGCACAATCTCGGGAGCAAACGGCAACGAGGCTAGTATCGCCCACGGCGCCAGGGTTCCGTCGTCGGGCCCGTCGGGAACACCACGCGCGAGATAGTCGAAGAACTCGCGCGTCCTGCCGTTGATTTTGCGTTTTGCCGGGCCAGGTCCATCGCTCGCCGTTATTCCCCAACAATATTTGCCGTAGCCGGTAAATTTATTGGGATTGCGCACGGCGTATTCCTGCTGAATCAAGGTCGCGCGCCGGCTATTATCGAAGTAGGTGATTCCTTTTGCGCGCATGTAATCGTCCTGAATGCCTCGAAAATCGACCCAGACATGCGAGAGCTGGTGGATAAAAATCGGCCCCGCATAGAGAAACTCCAGGCCGCAAAGTTCCTTCCACTCATAGCTCTGCGTCCAAGCCTCATAGCTCGCCGCCGGTAAAGAAAAGTCAGGCGCGCCGAGGCCGAGGAGATAAAGAATGAGCGCCTCGCTATAGCCTTCCCAGACCGGCTCCAGGAATCCTTCGCCTGGCTTCCAGCCATGCGAGACTTTAAGCTTTCCGTTTAGTGCCCACTGCCAATTCGCACGCGCAAAAAGAGCGTCGGCATGCTCACGAATTTCGCGTTCAGGAGCGGTATCGCGGTTGAAATACCGCGCCGCCGTCAGCATTCCCGCGAAGAGGAAGGCCGAGTCGATGGTCGATAACTCGGAATCGTGCGCGCGACGCCCGGTTTCCATGTCGAGGAAATGATAATAGAAGCCCTCGTAGCCAGTGGCGTTGTTGGCGGCCGATTGTTCGCTTTCTCGAAAGAAACGTAGGGTGGTGAGCGTGCGCTTGACCGCTTCTGCACGCGTCACAAATCCGCGCTCGACGCCAACGGGATAAGCGGTCAAGGCAAAGCCGATGGCAGCGATGCTGGCGGCGGAATCCTGCCGAGTGCTATCGGGCACCATCCCGTTGCCGAGATTTGCTTCCTTTAGAAAGTAGCCAAAGGTACTCTTCTGGATTTTGACCAACTTGACCTCGCCTAACGATTCCTGTTCGACTGCCCGCGCGCCATTCTTTGACTTCTTCATGCGAATTCCACCGTAATTGCCGCGACGCTGTGCGGCGGCATCTTCACCTCCAGCTCAAGCGTGCGATCCTTGTGTTTCCAGGACAGCCGTTCCCGCTTCAACCGAGAAGCTTCCTCTAAGGTGTCTACTTGAGCCGGGCTTAGATAGTCCGGCTTCTTCATTTTCTGCCACAGCCGGCTGGCGTTGGCGTGCATTTCATCAATTCGTTCGATCGAAACCACGCGCGGCTTCGTCGCGTCGGAGAGATGAAAACGCACCTTCTCGGTCGCGATGGAATGACGCGGCAGCGCGTGATTAGTCAGCAACATGACTAACTTATTTCCCTGCGGAATCGCCCACGCATCCACCGTGCCGTGAATTCCATCGACTAGCAGTTGCTCGGTCCCAAGGCGATGAAGTAGCTCAAAAGCGCGATAACTCGGCTTCGGGATACCATGAAGGTTAAGCAGTCCGAATCCGCCATGAAAAGGAACAGAAGGAAAATAGTTTTCTTCGAAGATGTCCGTGAAGGTCCAGAAGCTATAGCCTTGAACCAGCCCGTTCATTTCCAGGATTGTCTTCATGATGAAGGCCGCGGCGTAGGGCTGGTCATGGAGTGGGTCGCGCGGGTTGGAGGAGGCGTTCCATTCCGTGTAATAGACCGGCTTGCCGGCCGCGCGGCGGAAGGTGTCCTGCGCCTGCTCTCTCAGAATACTGCGGCGACTATTCGCCAGCTGCGTGATCGTATCGTCACCTTCATTTCCAAGGGCGTCGGTCGGGTAGTGATGCGTGCTGATAAAGTCGGAGGGCAGCTTTTTCCCGGCACAAAAGGCGATGAACTCTTCGATCCATTCGTTCTTGGCCGTCGCCGGACCGCCTACGCGCAGTGATGCGTCGACTCCTTTTATGGCCGCGACCGTTACCCGGTAAAGTTTGAAATAATCCTGCTGCGTCTTCGACCAGAACGCTTTCATATTAGGCTCATTCCAGACTTCGAAGAACCATTCGCGCACTTCGGCGACGCCATAGCGATCGATCCAATGCGACACTAACCTGCGAATGAGGGCCGCCCATTTCTTATAGTCCTTCGGCGGAGTAACATTCCCCTGATAGTGGAAGACTGTCTTATGGCCCGATGCCAAAGCCTGCGGCATGAAACTGAGTTCGACGAAGGGCTTGATGCCGATGGAGAGCAAGTAGTCGAAAATCTGATCGGCATTAAAGAAGGAGTAGAGCGGCTTATCGTTCTGTACGGTGAAAGTGCCGACATCGTCGGAAAGCAATCCGTGGAACCGCACATGCCGAAAGCCTAACTCGTCGTGGCAGCGCCGCAGCTGTCGTTGCCAGTCCGCGCGCAGAGCCAGGGTGGCGTGACCGCTGCCGATGGTATGCTCCCAGAAATGCGGAAGCGGCGTAGTCTGATCAGATAAACGGCAGTAAAAATCGGGCATAAATATGTTGGCGGGCGCGCTTCCGGCGTTCTGCTAGTTCAGCTTTGTAGGCGTGCTGGCAAGCGTGAATCCATTCGGACACATATGAGAGCCAGTCGGGGTGCGCTCTATTCCTTGGTGACGCGACTCAGTCTGGGGGCTCCTCCCCATTTGATGGATTCGCCTCGGAAAGCCGGCAACAAAACGCCGTCATCGCCGCGCCGATGGCGGAGGAAGGTAAATCCCGCGAGCACGAACAACGCCGGCACAAACTGAAGAATATCGCGGGCAAGAAAAGGGTTGATTCCGATACCAAACCATTGCCAGTCGTCGAACCATTTCCCGTATTGCAGGAGCGCTGCGCTGCCGACGTAAAGCATTGGCCAAAGGAAGGGACGCGGGAGAAAAGCGAGCAAGGGAGTAAGCCAGACCCAATACCATGGATATTGCGGCGAGAGGATGAATAGAAAAGCGGCGCCGAGCACTCCCGCGCTCAGGAGAAAGCCAAGTCGGGCTGTATTCCAGCGCCAGAGCGCGCAGCCGCTGAGAAGAAGGAGCGCGCCAAAGCAAAGACCGAGATAGGCGATGGTCGATATTCCCAGACCGCCGGTCAGATGACGCGCCAGCAGAAGTAGAAAAAACCGGCCATCGCCCATTCCTTCTTCCCCGGTATAGCCTGGCAAAAAACCGAACACCCCAGTCCCTGCACTCAAATACGGCAGATAGGCACACGCGATCGTGGCCGCGCAGGCAACCGGAACTTTCCAACCCCACCGGCGATAGAGCGCCGGCAATATCGCCAGTGGCAAAAATTTTACCAAAGCAGCACCTCCCAACAGTAACCCAGTGAGAGCTTCGCGATTACGGCGTCGCGCCCAGAGAGCACCGAGGACAAGCGCCGTCATCAGAAAATCGATGTGACCGGAGGAGAATTCCCAAAGCACGAGCGGATTCCAGGCGTAGATCAGCACCCGGGCCGGTGGAAGTTTGCAGGAAACCAGTAACCGCGCGAGCAGCCAGATGGTGACGCCTTCGCAGGCGAGGAGCGCAGTTTTAAACCAGACCAGCGATTCGCTCACGCGCGTGACCGCGAAATAAAACATCTGCGCGCCCGGCGGATAAATGGTCGGGGCGTAGTCGCGGCGATTGATGTGAGGATAAATCAATTCATCGCGCAGGAAAGCGAGGTGCGGATCGGCGGGAATGTAGCGATAGGGATTGAGACCGGCGGCCTGGACACGCCCATCCCAAATGTAACGATAGATATCATCTGATAACGTCGGCTTTTGCCAAAGCATGATCAGATGCAGGAGTGCGGATGTCGCGAGTACGATCCAAAAAGAGGCGCGCGAGGATGTTCGATTCCAAACCAGAGCCGCCCCCAATCCGCAAAGAACGGTCTGCAAGCCCGCGAGGAAAAGATATCGATCCGTTGTTAAAGTGGCGATGGCGGGCTTGGCCAGCCAAACAATCCACATACTGGCGAGCGCCGCGCCGAGAAGCAGTGCGTTCCGGCTGAGGAACGGCAACTTAGATTTCACTCAAGCAGCCAGTTTCACGTTGATTGTATGCAGGCCGGTCTCGCCCGAAGTTTTGGGGCGTTTTTCATCGTGCGCCTGGACCTGGCCGCGGCGATCGGTCGCGCGGACGGAGAGCTTGTAGTCGCCCGGTTGATTCGGCTGCCAATTGTAACTCCAAAGCACCCAGGTTAACTCGGTCCCGGGGTAATCGATCTTTGCCTCCTGCCAATTCTTCCCATCGTCCATACTCACCTCGACACGCTTCACGCCGCGATCACCGGCAAAAGCGATTCCTTTGAGCGGTAATCCCTTTGCCGCTTCCGCCATCGGGACTTGCACTTTGTCGTCGGGAACATCGAAGCGCGCATGAATCGGCACGATGAAATCGGGACCCCATCCCTGTTTCTCGTAAAAGCCTTTCACGTCCTCCTCCGCCACCTCGATGCGCGTGACCCACTTCACGTTTTTTTCGCCAAAGTATCCGGGCACCAGCACACGGGCGGGCGCGCCGTGATGATCCGGCAGCGGCTCACCGTTCATCTCGTAGGCAATGAGAGTGGTCGGATTCATCGCTTTCTCAAGAGGAAACGTGTCGGTGTAATTATCGACGCCATGGAGGAGGACTTTTTTGCCCTTGGTATCGGCTTTGGCTTCCTCCAAGAGCGTGCGCAGCGGCACGCCCTTCCAGACCGCATTGCTCATCAAGCCGGCGCCGATCTGATTGCTGATGCACATCAGCGTCGTCTCCTGCGTGACCGACGGCATCGCTTTGATCTCGTCGATAGTGTAGCGGCGTTTGTTCGCGACCATCCCGCCAATCTCGAGCCGCCAGTGCGTAGGATTTACCTTCGGATCGACGACATTCTTGGTCACGGTATAAAACTTATCGTTAGGAGTGATCGGGGCGACCTCCTTGCCGCGATACTGCGTTCCGTCGTAACTGAAAGTCGCGAGCTGATAGAGTCTGCGCAGCATCCCCGCGCCTCCCAAGCCCACGACGGCGCCGATCCCACCCAGCACAATCGCCCTGCGGCCAACCGAAGGACTGAACTCCATCTCGCCACGATGCGAAGCCGCGCGAGTAAGCCAGGCGTAACCCGCGACCAAGGTCCGTTCGAACACGGCGAACGAGAGCAGCAGTCCCACCAGCGTGGCGAAGGTAGCGGGAACGATCGGCAAACCGTGGAAGTGTGTGCCCAGCACCGGCCAGAGCGCCGCGACGGAAACGAGCAGGGGTAGAATCACGAAAAGCGCCAACGAGAAAACACCGAGATGGCGCTGCTCCACTGCCCGCCGGCCCGCGACCACGGCGTAAATCACACCACCGATGGCGCCAAGAATAATCTGCCCCGCGATAACAGAGCTAACGCCCAGCTGCTTCATGTGATTGTAACCACCGACCTTGCCCATCAGATCGAGAAACGGTCCTACCGGAATCACCGCCGAAAGCCGGTCGCCGATGAGAGACATGGGCGTCGCCACCCCGAAAAGCGATCGGAGGAGCAACATCACCGTCGTCATCACAATGCCGGCAACAGCGCCAGCAAGAAGGCCGACTCCAACTGCACTCCAACCGCGCGGCCGCCTCGCTTCGTCAGGATTCATGGGTTTAAGAGTCTGGCGCGCCAGCAGTTATTCCCGCAAAACTTGAGCCTTACGCGCACCACGGCGCCGCGGACCGATCGACAGAGCCGCGACGATTCTCCTGCGATTAACGCCGGCGGATAGCCAGCGTTCGCGCGGCAGCCGCAGCCTCTCCGACAACAAGTGGCACGGTCGCAAACGTCGCGGCCGCCGCCACCAGACACCAGATGCAGAAAACTCTGTGCTTATGCCATTGATCGTAACTAAGCTTCGCCGCCTGCGCCGCATCGAGGGTTGCTTTCGCCGCCAGCGCGAGCGGGATCCAAGGCTGCTTCTGCGCGCGATCTTTCGGCCCCATCGCGGCCAACCCCATCGTCGCCGCGTAACTGCCAAGACCGATGATGGCATCGCCCATTTGCAGATGTGAATATGCTTCGGCCGACGCATCCACTTTATCCGCGTCCATCAAGGGCAACGGCAGATCGGGCAATCGACGAATGATGCCCGTTTGATAAAGGGCAATCAGCCCCATGCAGCCGATGGCGGTGAGAGAAAGCCCGATGACGCCGCGGCGTTCCTCCAGAAAATCTCCCGCGCCCGTCCGCAATTCTTTGCTCAATTCCTGTGGTGTCATCGCTATCTTTCTCTCGTGAGCAAGGCGCAGCCCAACGCGAGTACAGCCGCACCCAATGCCAGCAGTCCGCGATTTCTCGTTGCCCAAAACTGCTCGCTTCGGCGCGAGGAACGCGCGCCAAATGTGCCGTGCGCGCCGTGGTCGCCCGGGACTGGTTCGAACAGATTATTCGGCCGAGACGGATCTTCTGATTCATCAGTCTGTTGTCCGTCGTATCCGGTTTTACCCAGATAACGATCAAGCAATCCCGGTATGACCTTGTTCCCAACGATCGCTTCCACCGTGGGCATGCCGACTCGCAGCTCGCGACGCCGGGCGTGAGCGGCAAAATAGATTGCCTCCGCCGCGAGCTCCGGCTGAAAAATGGGGGGCACAGGCTGGGCTTTGCGCGGCAGCCTGCTCTTGGTCCAACCAAACTGCGGCGTGTTGAGCGCCGGCATTTGCACCATCGTGACATGCACGTTGCTCTCGTCGTGGATCAGTTCGCAACGGAGTGAATCGGTAAACCCACGCTCGGCGTGCTTGGCCGCGCAATAGGCGGACTGCAGCGGAATGCTGCGGTAGGAAAGCGCGGAGCCCACCTGCACAATGGTGCCGCGATCGCGCGGCAGCATCCGCTTCAAAGCCGCGAGCGTTCCGTGAACCACCCCGAGGTAAGTGACTTCGGTGACGCGGCGGAATTCCTCCGCCGTCATTTGTTTGATCGGCGAAAAAACGCTGACCATGGCGTTGTTCACCCAGATGTCGATGGGGCCGAGCTCGCGCTCCACCCTTTCCGCGGCGGCTTCCACGGCTGCGGCGTCAGCGACGTCGAGCGCGAGCACGAGAGCCCGGCCGCCGCACTCCTCCACCTCCCGACGGGCCGCTTCCAGCCCATCGCGACCGCGCGCGATGAGCCCGAGGTGCGCACCGCGCCGGGCAAATTCACGCACGGCGGCACGGCCCACGCCCGCCGACGCGCCGGTAATCACCACGATTTCCGGCGAAGCCATTAATCGTTAGGGTTTCTTCTCGAATTTCAGCGCCACGCCGTTCATGCAATAGCGCAGGCCGGTCGGCTTCGGTCCGTCATCGAAGACATGACCGAGATGGCCGCCACAGCGCTCGCACAAAACTTCGGTGCGCGTAGAGAAAAATGACTTGTCGTCCTTGGTGTCGACCGCGCTCGACGAGATCGGTTGATAGAAGCTGGGCCAGCCGGTGCCGGAATCGAACTTCGTCTCGGAGCTGAACAGCTCCTTGCCGCAGGCGACGCATTTGAAAGTACCCTGCTCGTGCACATCGCTGAAAGCGTGGGTGAACGGACGTTCCGTCCCTTTCTGTCTTAAAACGCGGTATTGATCCGGGGACAGCTGCTGCTTCCACTCGGCATCACTCTTTTCCACTTTATCACTCATCGGTTTGGATTGGGGTTGGGTAACATTATCCTGAGCCCACGCCGCCTGGCAGGCCATGACGCCGGCGGCGAGTAAGCAATTCATCATTTTCATAGGGTTCAATCTTCCTTCAAGGTAAGAGATCGCGGGGGCAGACTTATTCCCGTGTTTCCTTCGTCGCCGCGCCGAGACGAAACGAGCGAGCGAGCGAAAAGATTTCACCCGCGAGGGAGGACGGAATAAATCACCCGCGGCACCCTCGCACGGAGAACGTCCGCCACAGACTCTTTGATGAACCTGACTCATATTTTTGCGGCCGGCAGAGGCTTTCGGATTCTCGATACGACGGAACGAAGTCAGACCGGCGTGCTCACGCTCGAGCCCGGCGAATCCAGTAGCGACAAACCCAGCACTCATTCCGAGAGCGACCAAACGCTCATCCTGCTCGCGGGTGAATTGCGCGCGGAAATCGGCGAAGAAAAAACTTTGCTCGAAGATGGCGACGCCGTTCTCGTGCCGGCGCGGACGCCGCATCGATTTGTCGACACCGGCAAAAGCCTCGCGACCACCTTCAGCGTGTATGCGCGGCCTGCTTTCCCACCGAATCACAACAACGGCCAAGCTGAGAATTCGCCCGCATGATCGCCCTTCTTCTGCAACGCGCTCCGCGATCACGCCATAGCTCGCTCAACCCGGGCAAAGCCATCGTTTACGGACTGATTGCCGGTTTGGTCGGGACCGGGATTAAAACAATCTGCGAGTTAATCTCGCCGCCGCGACCGGCCGGCGTTTCTTCTCCGTTAGGAAGGATGATTGATGCTGGGTCGGTGCTGGTGTCGAGGGAACCGATGAGCCAGTCGCTCCGCGCCGTAACCGAGCCAATCGTCCATTTCGGCTTCGGCGCCGCTTCGGCCGGGGTTTACGTTGTTGTTTCGGAGCGCTCCCCCCTCCTGCGCGCGGGCTGCGGCACTCTTTTCGGATTTCTATTCTGGTTAGGACTGCATGAAGCCTTTTTGCCACTGGCTGGCTTTTCCCCGTCGCCTTTTCAAATGACGAGCTGGGAGCAGGGAAACGAGCTCGTCTCGCATGTTTTCTTTGGCTGCACAGTCGAACTCGTGCGGCGCGGATTGACGCGCCAGCTGGCTTAGGAACTGGCGGCGGATGTGACGAGGCAGGCAACTTCCTACCATGTCTGATTCCTACGACGTTATCATTATCGGCACGGGGGCCGGGGGCGGAACGCTGGCCCGCCGCCTCGCCCCCAGCGGCAAACGCATCCTCATCCTCGAACGCGGCGGTTTTTTGCCGCGCGAAAAAGAGAATTGGGAGTCGGCTGAAGTCTTCGAAAAAATGCGTTACCACACGAAAGAGAAGTGGCGCGATCGAGAGGGCAAGGATTTCATGGCGCACACCGGCTACTTCGTCGGCGGCAACACCAAGGTTTACGGCGGAGCAATGTTCCGCCTGCGCGAACGAGACTTCGAAGCGGTGCAGCATAAGGGCGGGATTTCACCGGAGTGGCCGCTGAAGTATTTCGACTTCGAGCCTTACTACACCGAGGCGGAGAAACTTTACGAAGTGCACGGCAAAAGCGGTGTGGATGAAACCGAGCCGCCGATGAGTGCGGATTACCCTTTTCCCCCGCTCGCGCATGAACCCCGGATTCTGGAGTTAAGCGAGCGGCTCAAAAAAGAAGGCCACAATCCATTCCAATTGCCGCTGGCGGTGAAACGCAACGAAGCCGATCCGCATCGCAGCGCGTGCATTCGCTGTAATACCTGCGACGGCTTTCCCTGCCTGATCGATGCCAAGGCCGACGCTGATGTCAACGGTGTCCGGCCCGCGCAGCAGTTCAGTAACGTCACTCTGCGCACGCACGCTCGTGTCCTCCGGCTGGTGACGAATGGCTCCGCGC
>JBDTXE010000046.1:0-10562 GCA_040006335.1 Verrucomicrobiota bacterium
TTTTCGCAGTTCGATCTTTCGGCTGGCTCTACTACTTCGATGGCGATGAAATTAAGATTCAGTCACCTAACAACCTCGGCGACCTCGGGCTTCATATCACCTACATCAAGACATTCGCCAATGGTGTCCCCCTTTGGCCGGAAAGCCCACTCTTCGTCTTTAGTAAACTACGCTACCCGGCGGGGATCGATCTTTTCAACGGCCTACTTACCGCCGTGGGATTTAGTCTTCGTTCTCAGTTAGTTCTGACCGGTCTGATCGCGTCTGCAATTACCTGCTATCTCTTTTATCGCTGGGCTGGCGTCTTTGGGATTGCCGGCTTCCTTTTCAATGGCGGCGTCGTCGGCTACCATTTTCTCCATACTCTCGCCTTCCTCGACTATCAGGGCGCGAGCAACATCTCCTGGAAAAGTATTCCTCTGGCGATGTTCGTCACCCAGCGTGGACTTCTCTACGCCATTCCCGCAGGCCTGCTTCTCCTTTGGCAATGGCGGATGAAGTTCGGTGATGACGCGATCACCCGCGAACGGGCTCTCCCTTTCTGGGTGGAACTGGTTCTCTACGCCACGCTGCCGCTTTTCCACGTTCACACTTTCCTTGCTCTGAATGTCCTTGTCATCGCGATGTTCCTCCTGCGGCCGGTGGCACGACGGCCTTTGCTGTTGCTTACCGGCGCCGCTTTGATTCCAGCCAGCTTCTTCGTTTGGCTGATTACGGATGATCTGCACGCAAAATCCGTCTTCGAATGGCACCCGGGTTGGACGCAAAAAAGCGGCGAATTCGCCATGCCTTTCCAGGAGTTTTGGTTCGTCAATTTCGGTTTCCTTTTGCCGTTGGTCGTCGCGCTCATCGGACTGGTCGCATTCCAGGAATGGCGAACGCATCGCCCCCGACGGTTTGAGCTTTCTTTCGACTTCACCACGCTCCTGGCCGCGGTCGTGATTTTTACGGTGACTGTCCTGGTCAAAACTGCGCCGTGGGAGTGGGACAACACCAAGATTCTGATCTGGGCCTATTTCCTCATCCTGCCGGTGCTCTGGACGCGGATGATCGCACAATGGCCGTTGGTCGCCCGCACCGGTGTCTGCATCCTGCTCTTCTTTTCAGGATTCGTTAGTTTGTTTGGTGGACTGGCGGCGGGGCAGAGCGGTTATGGCTTTGCCAGCAGGTCGGAGGTCGATCTCGTGGCGGACGCCGTCAAGCCACTGCCGATCACGGCGCGCTTTGCCGCATTCCCTACTTACAACCATCCCTTGCTGCTCAACGGACGAAAAGTCGTTTGCGGCTACCCGGGCCATCTCTGGACCCAGGGCATCGTGGACGCCCCCGTCACGACCAAGCTGCAGGCCCTGATGTTGGGCCAGGGCGACTGGCGGGCGCTAGCCCGCGATTTGAAGGTGCGCTACATCTTTTGGGGAGCGGAGGAGCAACGCAACTACGGAGCCAGCGCCCGGCCGTGGGAAAAGACGATGGTGCCGGCCGCCAAAGGCACCTGGGGCGCCATCTACGATCTCGGACCGCCGCGCTGAGGCGAGGTCGTCACCTCTCCGACGCCTGTCCCGGTGAGCCGCTGACGAAATAGGCGAACTTCCAGCTTCCGTTCACGCGCCTGACTCCCGCGCGGTAGCCGTCGTAGGTCACGGCAGGATCCGCGAATTGCGGAGGCGCGACCATGAAATCGGTGTCTCTGCTCTTGACGAATTTCTCCGCCAGAATTCCCTCCAACTCCGGCCAGATATTTTTTTCGTCCCAGTATTTGAAAACGCCATCGCCTTCCAGGGGCGGCTCTAGCTGGTAGCCAAAGTCTGACGTCATCATCGAGGCAACCGTAGTCATGTCGCGCGCCGCCACCGCCTTGCGCAGGCGCGAGACGAAAGCATCGAAATCAACATCTGTGATTTCCTGCTCCGGCCGAATCTTGGCGTGTTTCTTCGCCACGGTCGACTGCTTCTCCGCCACCGGCTTTTTCGGTGGACTCTTGCAGCTCGTAACGAACGGGACAGACAAACAAAGCGCCAGCGTCAGGGACCGCGTCAGGTTTCTCATGCGCGTACCTCTGTCAGGTTTTCACCGCACTGGCAAGACTCCGCTTAACTTGAGCCCGATTCCCGTCGCAAACGCAGCGGATGCTCGATAAAGACAAAATAGAAGGTGCTGAAGATAACGCCGAACCCCGCAGGCGGACTGGTTAAGCGCAGGGGTCCAGCTCGCAACGCCGCGAAGACTGCTTCCGGAGTGAGAGAATGAAGCCGTGGCATGGAGGTGTAATGCTGGCCGAAAGCGCGGAGCTGGTGCGCATCAGAGGTGGCAATAAGCGGCTTGTTAAACTCCTTCGCCACCTGCATCGCCCGACGGTTGGGATTAAAAAATCCTTTGTGGAAATGACAGAGCTCGATCGCGTCGACGCAGTCCATCACTTCCAGGAGGCGCTTCCCTATCGATCCGCCGAGAAAGTAAAAGGGATGCGGCGCGATGGTGAAGAGCGAATCCCCGCGCCGCGAGCGCAATTGGCGCACGTCATCGAAGGTGCGCAGCTCCGCCACTTCTTCTGCGGTGACGTTAAGCAGGATGATGTCGGCTCCCTCCAGCCGCATCTCGGCCGATTTGATCAACAGCATTCCTCGTTTCTCCGCGTCAGCAAAAAGTTCGGGGCGATCAAAGACGGCATCATGCAGTGTGACCGCGAGGACGCTGAACCCGAGGCGGTGGGCGCGCGCGAGTAACTCTCGCGCGGAGTAATCGAGCGCGTCCTTGGGATCGTCGTGCGTGTGAATGTGCAGATCAAGCTTGATCCAGTCGTCCTCCGGCATGCTGCACAGATTACGCAGATTTCCGCCGATGAAACTCCTTCCTAGATCCGGCTTCCGCGAGCAGTGCGACAGGTCACCTTTCTTGCTTTCCTGCTTTCCTGATTAAAGTTTCTCCTCCGGCTCGGGTGGTGAAATGGCAGACACGTACGTTTGAGGGGCGTATGCCGAAAGGCATGGGGGTTCAAGTCCCCCCCCGAGCACCACTCCTCTCCCGAGGGAATTTAGCAAAATGCCGAGTCCATTTTTCAATTTTGCATCGATCGGAAGCACGGCCCTGGAGCTGAGCGTCATCCTGCTTTTCGCCTTCGTCCTCTTCGCCATCATCTACCCGCTAACCGCGAAATGGTCGCCGCGGCGCACCGCCTCGTTTCCCTCGCGCATGCTCTTTCCCATCTTCCTTCTGGCCCTGGCAGGACTCGGCCATCTTCTGCCCGAGGCGGCACAACTAACGAATAATAGAGGTTTTATCTCCGGCCTCTTTTTTGCCTTCGTCGTTCTCTGCAATTTGCCACTCGTTTTCTCTTATTGCCGGAGCGCACGAATGAAGGTGCCGCCCTCGCTTTCTGAAGCGGCGGCGCTGGACGGCGCGTCCGCTAGCCAGCGATTCCTCCACCTCTCCCTCCCGCTTATCCTGCCGGTTCTGAGTGTGGGCTTTTTTTTAACCTGCCTCCAAACCTTCGCGGCGTGGCTTCTCTTTTCGGAACTCCAGCCGCCCCTGGCAGCGGTGACGGCATCTCCCGTGAGCTCAAAGCCCGCCTTGCTGATCGCCGGAGTATTCCTTTGTCTCGCTTTCATTGTCGCGCTCGTTCTAGAAGCGAGGACGCGGCGCCCAGCCATCCCGCCGGACGAGGCTCGCCCTCGTGTCGCTGGTGACAGAGCCGCCTCTCGCGCAGCCTAGATTCGGGCGGACTTCCCGCCGTCGTGGAAATTAAGGTTTCCGTGCGGCCCTCGCCTCGATACCATCCTTCGGCATGGAGTCGTTTGTCATCATTGGTTTCGCGATCGCGGCCATTTTCGTTTTCGTGCTCTGCATCGTTGTTTTCAACTTCTTCGGCCTTTGGCTGCGAGCACGGATCGCGAACGCGCCCGTCAGTATCGGAAAAATGGTCGGGATGCGGCTGCGGAAGGTGCCCGTCGGGATGATCGTCGATAATCGCATCACGGCCGTGAAAGCGGGCATTGAGGTTCCGAGCGATCCGCTGGAGGCGCACTATCTCGCCGGCGGCGACGTCAGTCAGGTGATCCTCGCCCTCATCGCCGCGGACAAGGCGGGCATCGCACTCGATTTCAATCGCGCCTGCGCCATCGATCTGGCCACCAAAGGCACCGGCAAAACCGTTCTTGAAGCCGTGCGCACCAGTATTAATCCCAAGGTCATCGATGTGCCCAATCCCGCCTCGGGCCGGGTCAGCATCGACGGCGTGGCCAAGGATGGCATCGGCGCGAAGGTGAAGGCGCGGGTGACGGTGCGCTCGCATCTCGACCGCTTCGTCGGCGGCGCGACCGAGGAAACGATTATCGCGCGTGTGGGCGAAGGCATTGTCAGTGCGATTGGCTCGGCCGATTCCTACAAGGACGTCCTGGAAAATCCGGACCGTATTTCCAAAGCGGTGCTGGCCAAGGGACTCGATAGCAATACCGCCTTCGAGATCCTTTCCATCGACATCGCTGACGTGGACGTGGGCGACAACATCGGCGCAAAACTACAAAGCGAGCAGGCCGACGCGGATAAACGGATCGCGCAGGCGACAGCGGAAGTCCGCCGCGCCGCTGCCGTCGCCGTCGAGCAGGAGATGCGCGCCGAAACGCAGAAGATGCGGGCGAAAGTCGTGGAAGCAGAGTCCCTCGTCCCTCAAGCCATGGCGGACGCTTTCCGCTCCGGCAATCTTGGTATCATGGACTACGTGCGGATGAAAAACGTGCAGGCGGATACTTCGATGCGCGAGTCGATTGCAGGGGGCGATAAAACGGCCGGCGGTCCCGCACCCAGTTAACGAATGCAACCTACAGGTCGACGTTTGAACTTCGCCACACGCCCCGAGCTATCTCCCCGTTTATGATTGGGGAAATACGCTTGCCAGGATTTTAAAGCCGATGCACGTCGACAAGAATATTTTCTTTCTCGTCGTTGTCGCAGTCTTCGGCATCGTCCGTGCGCTCACCAGCGCGGCGCAGAAAGCGCGCGGAAAAGACACGCCGCTCGACGACTCTGATGAGGCGGGGCCACCGGCCGTCCCCCCTCGCGTGGAGCGAAAGACCGACGAGGAACGCGTGCGAGAATTCTTGGAGGCGCTGGGGCAATCACCGACCGCGGCGCCACCACCGCCGGTTGTCCCTCGCCGTGACCTTCCTCCACGGCCTCTCGCCCCGGTGCAGCCGCCCGCCGCCATGCCCTTCCCCGCGCGGCGACGAGATTTGCCGAGATCCGGCAAGCACAAACCAGCTTTCCCACCGCCCGCGAAATCCGAGGACTACGTCCCCACCGTTTTTGCACCCGTTTCTCCCGCTCCCATCACGCTGGCAGAGACACTCTCCCCTGCGGAAGCGGGCAACGCCCCACTTCGCCCTGCCGCCAATGCACCGGCGTGGATTCCACCCGAGGCAACCGTGAGATCGCCCGATTCGTGGCGCAGCCTTTTGGCCTCGCCAGGCACCCTGCGCGACGCTGTCATTCTCCGCGAAATCGTCGGACCACCCCTCGCTCTGCAACGACCCGCGCGATTGAGTGACGCTTGAGCTTTACCGCGGATCTTCGTAACTTCCCTTTTCCCGCCGCCGGCGTGGCGGAACTGGCAGACGCGCTGGACTCAAAATCCAGTACTGGCAACAGTGTGTGGGTTCGACCCCCTCCGCCGGCACCGGTGGCAATTGACGCTCGGGGGATTAACAGAGCCGACAGAAATGGCGGCAGCTGTTATGCGGCCCGACGGAAGGAAGCGCTCCCATGGTGGCTCGCCACGCGATTCTTGGGATCGAAGCGACGATGCATCGCAGCACATCGCTTCTCTAGCTCGCTGATCTGTAACGCTAGAAGCGCTGCGCCGAGACTCGAATTTGCGTGTTTGCGACGCAAATTTGCGATCCATCTCACCAAGCCTTCTTCATTCACAGGGATGTTCATACTCACGTTCTCCGATTGATTTGAGGTCACTTCAGAAACTCCCCTTTCACCTTTGCCTACTAAGCGAGCCTAAGCTGTGCCACCCTCCGTTCACTGCTTCACGGGTAATTGTCCTATTTATTGCTGGTATATTGTGCCAGGCGGAGTCAGTTCGCAGACTTCGTTAGCTTGAGACACCTCTCCGACGACGAGGATGCCCTCCTCACGAGAGTGCGCATCAAGACGGAGGTCGCCCCTAACGACACGTCGTCTCAGGCCAGACCTAACAGCTTCGAAGACCAGTAGCTCACTCACGTCAAAAAATGAGGCTGGTGCAGGTGACACCTGCTTCGGCCTTCTGCAGTTCCGAGAGATCGACCGTACGCACGCGAAAACCTCGCTTCTGCAAGAGGGCCCGGGTTCGAGGGAATGACGCCGGCAGAATAACCACGTCGTTCAGCAGCAGGGCATTGCCCGCCGCCGCTTCCTCTTCGGGAACATCGAGCATCTCGAATTCACTGAATGGTCTGGCGTCAATCCACGATCGGTTAATCAGCATCGTCCTCTGTCCGATGTAGGAGCAGGCGCTTTTCAAGTGCAGACAGCGCCGCACTGCAACGCCTTTCACGGTGTAAGCATGTTCGCGCAGAAGCTCAGCCAACTGATCGATGGCGGCCTGATTGGTTCGCCGCGACAGGCCAACAAAGAGCGTGCGAGCGACCCGCAGGACGTCGCCGCCATCGAGGGTGGCCGGCTCCTTGAGAAAGGCAAGTTTGCGATAGCGCGCCAGCACCTTCGCCAGACTTTCGGCTTCACGACGGCGGCTCGGCGCTCCCATGTGGGCGATTACGGCCAACTCGTCCAACACCACTGCCGGATCTTCGACAAAGACCGCATCCGGCAACGCGGGCTCGGCTGGCAGTGCTACGAGGTGGAGGCCAAGCTCAGCCAGGATACCCCGGTAAATTTGGTGTTGCGCCGCTGCTCGCCCGACGTCGATCGGTTGACGAGTGTGAAACGACAATTCGCACTCGTTGATGCTCGGGCTGACTTCTCTCACGATGGCTGTCAACGACATCCAGTCCGATCCTACCTTCCCATGAGTGCATGCGCGAGCACGCCGGCGCGAAAAGTTCAGGGAAGGAGCCAGATCCCGGACAGAAAAAACCGGAGCGCCCATTTTCAGGACGCTCCGGTCGAAGCTAATTTTCGCGAGTTCTCACTCGCCCGCTAACCCTAGGGGACGCGGAAGAGTTTATTGGCGTCCACGTCGCGCACCAGTCCACCACGCGGCACCGCGCGCACGTCATACATGCGGTTGGTATATGGACTCATGACCATGCCGGCTTGATCGGTCGGCCGCGCCGTCGGGAATCCCCCGCGTGGTGCTGGGCCGTAAGTCCGGACTTCGCTCTGACCCACCGCTGCGCCAATGATCGCACCCGCGCCCGCGCCGACCGCGGCGCCGACAGGACCGCCCACCACAGCGCCAGTGGCGGCGCCAGTCACCGCTCCGCTCCCGGCTGGGGTGGAGCAGGAAGCCAATAGGGCCACCGCCGAGGCAGCTACCGGCAAAATCAACATTCGGTATTTATTCATAATGCTATGAAACGGTTGCGGCGACCCTTCCGACCGCGTTTTTTGCGTAAATAGTTCCCTTTTACCGGCGGTCAAAGTCCCGAATTCAGGAAACACCGCCACCGCGCCGAGGTCTCGTCGTCTACAATTCGTTATTCTGGCAACGCCTTCTCCGCGCCAAGCCCGGTATTCGCTCGGACGAGTAACTCGTCGAATCCTTTCTCCGCCAGCGGCTCGCGGCGGCAAAGCGTGCCGATGATCGCCGCCAGAAACCCGAGCGGGATGCTAACGAGTCCCGGATTCTCCAAAGGAAAGAGAGGCGGGCGCTGGATCAGATGCCGGGCCGCAACCGCGGTGCCGGGTGGATCGATCTTCATGATGCTTGGACTAACGAGAATCAGGACGATCGAGGCCAGCAAACCAACGGCCAGACCAGCGACCGCGCCGGCCGTGTTGAAGCGACGCCAAAAAAGCGAGAGGACGATCACGGGCAGATTGGCGGAAGCGGCCACGGCAAAAGCGAGCGCGACGAGAAAGGCGACGTTCGCGTCCTTTCCCAGGAGGATGGCGATCGCGATGGCCACCGCACCGACGAAGAAGGCGGTGATGCGTGCCACCCGCACTTCTTCCCCCGGGGCACGCTCCACCCCGTGGTGAATGACGTTGGTATAAAAATCGTGCGCGAACGAAGTGGAAGCACTGATGGTCAGGCCGGCGACGACGGCAAGAATGGTGGCGAAGGCGATCGCCGCAATGAAAGCGAAGAAGATATCGCCGCCGAGCGCCTGCGCCAGCAAAGGCGCGCTCATGTTGTTGCCTCCGTGGGCGGCAATGTGATCGCGACCGACAATCGTCGCCGCGCCGAAGCCGAGAAACGTCGTCATAATGTAGAACGCGCCGATCAAAGCCATCGCCCAGACGACACTGATGCGCGCGGTCCTGGCATCCGGCACGGTGTAGAAGCGAACGAGAATATGCGGCAACCCCGCGGTGCCGAAAACCAGCGCCATTCCTAACGAAATCAAGTCAAGCGGTCCGTAGGGCGCGACATAACGAAGTCCCGGCTGCAGGAAGTTCCTGGTCACGACCGCGCCCTTCTCGTGGTAGGTGACCCGGGTGACGGCATCAAAGAAAGCCGCGAAACTCCAGCCGAAATGAGCGAGCACCATTAGGCTAAGAAGGATGGTTCCGGCAATGAGCAAGATCGCCTTGATAATCTGCACCCAGGTTGTCGCCAGCATGCCGCCGAAGACGACATAAATGATCATGAGCACGCCCACCCCGATCACGGCCGCGTGATAGCTAATATGTGAGCTGCCGAGTAGGAGCGTGACCAATGCGCCCGCGCCCACCATTTGCGCGATCATGTAGAAGGTCGAAACGGTGATCGTACTCAATGCAGCCATGGCGCGCACCGGCCGCGGGTTCAGCCGGTAGGCAAGGACGTCCGCCATGGTGAACTTCCCGGCGTTACGCAACGGCTCCGCCACCACCAGCAGCACGGTGAGGTAGGCAACCAGCCATCCCACCGAAAACATGAAACCGTCGTAGCCGAAGAAGGCGATGAGACCGGCGATGCCGAGGAAGCTGGCGGCGCTCATGTAATCGCCCGCCACCGCCACGCCGTTTTGCCACGCGGTGATACGACGACTGGCGGTGAAGAAAGCGGCCGCGCCTTGCGAACGGCGCGCCGCCCACCAGGTAATGATGAGCGTCACCGCGACGAAGCCGATGAACATTCCCAGCGCCACCGTCATTGTTCCCTCCGGCTCTTAATTCTCCTCATTCGCAAAAGAACTCCTCGATCACAGCCACCGGGAGACGAGGGCAACGCGAATCGGACAAAATCTATTTTCTCTCCTGCAGAACTTCCTGCGCCATGCGGTCGAACTTCGCCGCGGCGCGGACATAAAGCGCCGCCACGATCCAAGCCATGAGAAATTGCGAGAGGGCGAATAGATAAGCGACGTTGATTGCCCCGAGAACACGCTTTTCCATCATCGGGCGGGCGTAGCCAACCAGGAGCGGCAGCGCGAAGTAATAGAGAACGAAGATGATCATCGCCGGAATAATGAAGCGGCGTTTGGCCCGGAGCAGGCGCTGAAATTTTTCGCTGTGGGCGAGACCGCTCCAGTCAATTGACTCGGGTCGGTCAAGTCCTCCCGTTCCAGGAGATCGCTTGCCGGCATTTCCAGCTCGTTTCTCGTCTTCGCGCGGCATGTGGAGCACTTATAGAAAGCGTCGCGGAATTGGGACAGCAAAATCCCGCGGTCGGGAAGTGCAATCCGATTTGGGCACACGACGCTTTGCTGCAAGTCCCTGTCGCTGAGAGGACAACAACGCTTTTATTTTCGTGGCACAGGGTATGCAAAGGAGCGGCTCGCCCGCGCACCGCTCTTATGTTTAAACCTCTCCTTCTTGCCTTCCTTGCTGCTCTCGGCACCGCCAGCGCAGCCTCCACCGAAAAAGTAAATCAACAGTTCGACGTCAGTCCGGGCGGGAGGCTCGTCGTCGAGGTCGAGTTTGGGCACGTCGAGGTCAGCGCCGGCGGCGACAATCACGTGGACATCCAGGCTGAACGCACGATCGCGAGCGGAGATAAAGAAGAGGAAAAAGCCTACCTTGATTCCGCACCGATCCTGGTCTCACAAAACGGAAACACCGTCACTATTCTCGCTCAACGGCAAAAAGGTGAGTCGAACCATTGGCGGGGAAACGTGACGATGAACGCCAGCTACGTCGTGAGAGTCCCACGAAGTTTTCAGGCCGAGATTCACAGCGGCGGCGGTAACGTGCAGGTGCGCGATCTCGAAAAAGAAACGAAGGCGAATACCGCCGGCGGGAAGTTAAACTTCGCCAGCACACGCGGATCACTCGAAGGCAGCACCGCGGGTGGCGATATCACGGTCAACGACTGTGAGGGATCGCTGGTGCTGAATACCGCTGGCGGAAGAATCGACGCTACTGGAGGCGGCGGGACGTTTTCCGGCAAGAGCGCCGGTGGTTCGATCGCGGTGGAAAATTTCAGAGGGGACACCACGGTGCGAACGAGCGGCGGCCGCCTTTCTCTCGCG
>JBDTXE010000047.1:0-10406 GCA_040006335.1 Verrucomicrobiota bacterium
AAGCCAGGGTGGCGAAATTGGCAGACGCGCCAGACTTAGGATCTGGTGTCGCAAGACGTGCAGGTTCAAGTCCTGTCCCTGGCACATTCTAAGCGCACCGCGCGGGCAGCTGAGGGTCTCGCGTTACTTTGCGGTAAAGCTACCGTTGCCTTCGTCCAGATACGCGCCGCGGTCGGAATGCGAGAAGGTGAGCTCCTGGCGCCACTGGCCATCTTCCCACTGGCGCGTCGCACTCATCGTGGTCCGGTCTATTTTTGCCGGAGCGTCTGTCTTGGAGAGACGGAGTGCCTCCTCGAAATGGACGGAGAAACAGGGGAGATGCAGCAACGATAGGATCGCCGGCATAATGTCTTTATTGCTGGTCGGCGCAACATCTTCGAAGCCAGCCTTGAAGTCGGGTCCGGCGGCGATGAAGAGATTGTGGACATCGAAGGGACTTAAGGTGGCGTGAGTGCCCTGCCCCGGTTTGCGATTCCAGTCGGCATCGATCAGACCTGGCACGCCGAAGCGATTTTTTTCGTCGGCCCAGCGGAAAGCCATCACCACGTCGGGAGCGTCAGGAAGATCGATTTGGGCGGTACGAAGCGGGAAAGTCCCTTCCATTTTCGAGCGGGTAAAAAGAACGCCGGTAAAATCCCGATGCTGCAGCCAGGAGACCAGGCGGTCGGTCGCCGCCGGGTCGTGGTCCCTCACGTAGAAGAGGAGAGTTCCGCCATTGCCGACCACCAGAATATCGCCGTGCGTCGGTTTATCGGAAAATTCTTTGCCGGCGTGAAAGCCCGCCTGAGTGAGGAGGGCGACGACGTCGATCGACCGGCGAATGGTGGAAAAACCATGATCGGAAACAACCAGCACATCGGTGGAAGCGCGTGCGCCTTTTTCGTCCAAGGCAGCGAGGAGGGCGGCAAGATTATCGTCGGCGGACTTGATCGCGGCCAGCGCCTCCGGTGATCCCGGGGAGAAGTTATGTTCCGCGAGATCAGGTTCACTTAGCCAGAGCAGCGAAAAATCGGTGATCCCGTCGCGCCAGAGGTAATCCGTCAGTGCCCGAGTGGTGAATCGGTTCCGCTCGGCCGCGGGCGCGGATGGGTCGTCAACGAACGGGCCGAGTCGCTTGGTCATCTCGTCCCGCGCCGCAGGTGGAAGAGGTGCGCCGGCAAAAACCGTCAGCGGTTTGCCTTTCATTGGCACCACCGTCCACGCATTTTTTCGATCGAAGAGGAGAGCGACTGATTTCGTCCCGGCATACACTCCTTTTTTTCCAGCTTGATGCAGAATTTCGCCCAGCGTGGGAGCAGTGAGATATTTGCCGCCGGAGACTTCGTCGCCGCGCCGAATCGTTTCCGGGTCACCGGTATCGACCGGCTGGCGCGGGTTGATCGCCGGGTGATATTCCGAATTGGCGAAGATGCCATCTTCTTGCGGATCACGGCCGGTCGCGAGGGCGGCGCCATTCACGTCCGTGGCGGTGGCGTAAACGGAATGATGGTTACGAAAACGAACGCCGGCGCGCGCCAGTCTCGCGAGCGTTGGGGCATACTGCTCTGTCGCAAAATCCGGCCGCATTCCGTCCCAGACGACGAGCACGACATGCTTAGGCTCAGCGGCAGTAAGGAGATGAGCTCCCCCGAAAGTGCCCAGGACGGCTAGCAAGCGGCAGGCATGACGCAGGTGTCCGTTCCCAGTCCGCCCGCGTACCGGAAAAAGGCGATCGGTCGCCATAGACCGGCCTAGAGAACCTGCCAACGCAGTTCGCCGGCTCGAGTCGTCTCCCAGAGGCGACGTCCACCGAGGAAGGCGTTGGAGTTATCGCCGCGCTTTACCCCTCTGGGAAGCCGATCCATTTTCTTCACGTTGCCGCCGCCGAGGACTACGGTGTCGGCGATAAACGCGAGCTTGAGTTGCTCTACGGCGTAAGCAACCTCTTCCCGCCAGCAATCCTTCCCGAGCCGCTCCACGCCCGGTTTACCGAGCCATTCTTCAATCCGGCGCCGCTCGCGATAGGGCAGGTCTCCTAATTCGAGGGGCAGAACGTAGTTATCCCAAACCAGGGCGGATCCGAGCCCGGTCCCGAGGCCGAGAAAAAGCATCCGCCCGCTGCTGTAACTGCCAAGTGCCTGCATCGCAGCGTCGTTAATCACTCGGACGGGTTTCCCCAGCGCTTTCTCGAAATTGAAACGCCTCCAACCCGGCCCCAGATGTTTCGGATCCCTGATCACCTTCCCGTCGCGCACCGGGGACGGAAAACCGATCGAGATGTGAGTAAATTTCACGCCGGCGGTGGTCTCCCGAAAACGTTTGGCAAATTCCCCCGGCCGCATCTCCGGACCAGAGTCGAACTTCAGCTTCTTCGCGGGTGAAAGCAGGAGCTTGACGTGGCTTCCCCCGATATCGACCACGAGAATAGTGCGCTTCATTTACCGGTGTAGTGGCACTCTACCTTACCTGATAACTCCCGCGCTGCGCGCCTGACGTTTGAGCAAGCCGCGCCGTTCTGGTTTACTCGGCGCCGCCGGCGGCCAGCACTCGATGGTTTCCAAGGCGACAAAGCGAAAGAGATGCAGCCGAGCAGTTGTCAGATCGTGGCCCATCTCCTTCACGATCCTGGCGAGCGAGCGCACGCCGTTGATCTCCGCGATGAAATTCTCCTCTGCGACCGTGAGTTGAAGGTTTCGTATTCGCTCCCGTCCGGTGCGTGTGTGCGCAGGAATCCAGGTGTCGTCACCATGAAATTCCTGCGGGACGGAAGTCTCCGGCAGAAGACGAAGAATCGTTAGGGCCCATTGGTCAATGTTTCCATCCTCCGTAAAGGCGGGGACGAAGGAGGGCAGCGAGGGGAGAATCTCGAAAACGAAGCGAACCCGCGCGGTCCACAGCGGCGCGAACAAGGTTCGGCCGTGCTGCCGCTGCAACTGATCGGCCTTTTCCGGAGCGAGCAGAGTCTGTTCTGCCAACGTCTGGTAGATCGGCCGTCCCGTCTGAGTCTGCTTTTCGCGAGCCCTCGCGATCTGTTCTGTTGGCATGCTGGCGAACTCGGCGGGCAGCTTCGCGCAATAAAGATCTGCATCGCGCGTCGTGACCACGATCACCTTTCCGTCGCGGGCATACAGCTCGATTGTTTTTCCATCGCAGGTGCAGCGGAAAACACCGCGCAAGCTCTCCTTTTCAATCGTGCGTAAAGCGCGGGAGAGTGAAAAGAAGCTGGTTTCACCGGCGAAGAAAATGTCCCGCGCGGACGCAGCCTGGGTTTCTGGCAGCGCGATTCCTCCGTTTGGATATGATGACTTCTCCGAGAGCGCGGATTCAGTCGGGAGCAGCATCGCGGGCTCGCTCGCGACGATTGGTTCAGTTTCCGGCCCGATCACGTCGCTGAATTGATAACTGGCGGCGGCGTTTTCGTTCGCGGATCGCTTTTCCCGGACCGGTAAGTCGCTCACTGCGCCGGGGAGATGTTCTTCGACGGTCGCGATCAAATGCTCGGAGGTAAATGGTTTGTTGACGATGCCAACGATGTTGCTGGATCTCGCATTCTCGAGGTCGGCGCCGAAGCCCGACATGTAGAGAATGGGAAGGTGCGCAGTAGTAGGATCCGCCTCCAGCCGGCGGCTCACTTCGTCCCCACGGAAATCCGGCAGCACATAATCGAGCAGCACGAGATCAGGATTTTGCTCATGTGCCGCCTGCAGCCCTTCCGTCGCATTCGCGGCGGTGACGACATCGTAGTTTGCTTCGGCCAGAATTTCCTGGACGAAGCTGAGCAGCATCGGGCTGTCATCGATCACCAGAATTTTGTGACGGTGCGAAGTCTGTCGCCGCCTTTCCCGCTGCGCCGAGGTTTCGTCAATCTGCCGGACGGCCTCCATGAGAAGGAATTGCCAGTCGATGTTGATCGTCCGTGGGACCGCGCCAGCGGCGTGGCCCTCAGAGATTTTCCCGCCTTTCCAGCCGACAATTTCGTTGAAGGCATCGACCCCTTCCCGCCCGGGAGCAACGGCGTGGCGAACCTGGCCGTTTTCAAAATAGATGCGCGCTTTTTCGGAGCGCGGGCCGGTGAATTCGAGGACGCTGGTGGTGCCGCTCATGCATTTCAGCTGAATGATGTCGGAAAGGTGGAGATCGCTCAGCGTGCCTTGAAATCGTTCCTGCCGGGGGGTGTCTCCCGGGCGGAGCAGCGCGTGGACGAGATCGACGAACTCGGCGTGCGGGAACGGCTTTTCCAAAAAGTGAATCGCGCCGATGCCCGCGGCGTGTTCGCGATGCGCAGGCAAATGAACCGCGGTCAGGATAATGGCGCGGGCGTCAGGGTGGCTCGTCCGCAGATCGATCAAAAAATCCTGGCTCAGCTCTTCCGTGGCGTCCATGTCCAGGACGAAGAGGTCCGGCCGGGCCTCCAGCACCATGCGTTGCGCCTCGGTCACGCTATGCGCGATGTCGATCGTGGCCGCGGGCGAGGCCTCGTGGAGCGCGGTGAGAATGGCGGTGTTAAGCGCGTCGTCAGTCTCGAGGACGAGAATACGCCCTTCGCTCCGAGAGGTTGACGCGCTCGGTCTGTTCACGTGGTCGCAGGGGGAGTACTCACCATGTCGGTGACAAGGAAAGGTGCTTCTCGATAAATGAAAAGCACTTTATGGCGTGCCTTCGCCGGGCCAAGGCGGGTCGCCTGAGCATTCCCGGACGAGGCGGGCAATTGCGCTCGGAAATACCTCGGTCCCGGTCAATCCGGCCAAGGCGTCTTCTGGAAACGAGAGAACGTGCTAGCGAGCGTGTACGCCAGCCGAGACCGCGTGGTCGTTATCGGTTTTGACCGTCGTTGAACAGCTGCTGCAAGCGGCGACTACCACCACGGCACCGACCAAGGAAAGAAGAGTACGCATAATCGTTAGTTAATCGCATTCACCGAGCGGAGTGGCTGCCTCAACTTTCGCTCGGGTGGGCAAATCGATCGCTCAGGTCGCGGCGGCTGATTTTGCCACGCTCATTGATAGGTAATTGCTCGAGGAAATAAATTTGCCGGGGCACCTGCCACGAGCTTAGCCGCATCCGGCAATGTCCGAGGAGATCTGCTTCGCGCACCGCCGCTGTCGCGACGACGCAGGCGACTACCTCCTCATTGCGGCGTTCCGAACGTCGGCCGAAAACGACCGTCTCGCGCACCCCGGCGTAGCGCAATATCTCCGCTTCCACTTCCGCGGGATTTACTTTTTTCCCGGCGACGTTGATCAGATCGGAGACACGGCCCACGATGCGATAACCCTCGCCGCCCAGTTCGAGTAAATCGTCGGGCAGAAACGCGCCCTGACCCAGTTTTTGCTCGTCCGGTTCGGGAAAATAACCGTCGCCCACGGCGGCGCTCCGCACTCGGATGCGCGTGCCCGTTCCCTGCTGCTCGCACACTTCGATTCTCACGCCCTTCATCGCTGCCCCGACATATCCCGGGGTGTTTTTTGGTGTGCGCGCGTAGCAAATCCCTCCGCACTCCGACGAGCCGTAAAAGGAGTGGATGTCGAGACCGTAGCAAGCCTGGAAACGGTCTGCGAGATCGGCCGTCAGCGGAGCCCCGGCGGAAAGGCAAAGACGCAGCGCTGGCAGAGGCGGTGGCTTGGGCAAATCGCACAAGGATTGATAGAAAACGGGCATTCCGGCAAACACCGTCGCGCGCGTCGCGGCGAGACCATCCACGATCGATCGAGGAATCCGATCAGAGTTCAGGGCGAGAGTGACGCCGCGCGCCAGCAACGGGAGCAAAAGACTGCTGAAGCCGTAGGAATGAGAGACCGGAATTACACCATAATTCACGTCGGTCGCCTGCAGGGCCATGGTGTCGCAGATGCTTTCGCAATCGGCCAGAAGCTGGGAGGAGCGGAAGCGGATCAGGCGCGGCGCCGCAGTCGTGCCCGAGGTCGCTTTCAGCAGCGTGGGTCGGAGTTCGCCCCAGCGGTTCGAATTCGTCCTCGGTCGGCCGCTCTGCCGCAGCAGGACAATTTGATTTCCCTTGCAGCCGTGCAGCAATGAGAAAACGGCGCGCGCGTCGCACAAAGCCATTATCCGATCGCGTTCGTCATCGCTGAGCGAACGCTCCAACGGCAAGGCGACCAGCTGGCGGCGCAAGCAGGCGAGGAGAAGAGAGGGCCAGTCAGGATGATTTCCCGGCTGGAGGGCGATCACCTCCCCAGGGGCAAATTCCTCGAGCTCCGCGCCCAGCAGCTGCGCGCGCGCCTCAACCCCGCTAAAGGTGCGCGCGACTTCCCCCCGAGCATCGAGGATCGCAGAATGCTCGCCCCGCCTGCGCCGCACCGTCTCCCACGCGCGTAGCAGTGGATCGGAATCAGCGGTCACTTGCGAGAAGGTGCCTTCACCGCTAGGATGCTTGCTCTTTTTGAATCATGAAGGCGGACATTCATCCCGATTACAAAGAAACCGATATCGTTTGCGCTTGCGGCGCGGTTTATCACACACGTTCGACCCAGCAGGGTATTAAAATCGGCATCTGCGCGGCTTGCCATCCGTTTTTCACCGGCGAGCAAAAGTTTGTCGATACCGCTGGCCGGGTGGAGAAGTTCGCGCGGCGCTACGGCAGCACCAAAGCTGCGCGCACCCCCAAAAAAGCTTAGCTGCATCGCGGTCGGTGAGTCGATGACGACCGCGACCTGCGCGCACCAATCGCGCCCACCGCACCCATGGACTTCGAGGATTTAATCTCGCGCAAACGGGAGCGTTTCGCGCAGCTCGAGACCGAGATTGGCGATCCGGAGCTCTTTAATAATCGGAAGCGCGCCAGCGAGGTCATGCGCGAGCACGCCAATACCAAGCAGCTGCTGGCCTTGTGGGACGAACTCAGCGCGGCGCGCAGCCAGCTGCAGGATAACCGCGAGCTTTCCGCGGCCACGGACGCTGACCTCGCTCAGATGGCGCGGGACGAGATTCCTGAACTGGAAACGCGGGTCGGCCAACTGGAGCGCGACCTGCAAATTGCGCTCCTGCCACCCGACGAAAACGAAGACCGCGACGCCATCATCGAGATTCGGGCCGGCACCGGCGGGAGTGAGGCGGCCATTTTCGCGGCCGATCTTTATCGGATGTATAACCGCTACGCGGAAAGGGCCGGGCTAACGATTGAAGGCATGGACTCCAGTTCCTCCGAACTCGGCGGTTTAAAGGAAGTGATTTTCAAAGTCAGCGGCGAATCGGTCTTCCGGAAACTGCGTTACGAAAGTGGCGTGCATCGCGTGCAGCGGGTGCCGGCGACGGAAGCCCAGGGTCGCATTCACACCAGCACGGCGACGGTGGCGGTGTTGCCCGAAGCCGAGGAAGTGGACATGGAACTAAAGCCGGAAGAATTACGGATCGAGGTTTGCCGGTCCGGTGGACCGGGTGGCCAGGGTGTTAACACCACCGACTCGGCCGTGCAGGTGTTGCACATTCCCACCGGCACGATTGTTCGCTGCCAGGACGGTCGCAGCCAGCAGAAGAACAAGGAGAAAGCGCTGAACATTCTGCGCTCTCGTTTGCTGGAAGTGAAGCAGCGCGAGGAACAGGAAAAGTATGCCGCGCATCGCAAAAGCCAGATCGGCAGCGGCGGCCGCGAAGAAAAGATCCGGACCTACAACTTTCCGCAAAACCGGGTGACCGATCATCGCATCGGGCTCACGCTCTACAATCTCGACCGCTTCATCGAAGGCGATCTCGATGAGATGACTGGCGCGCTGCAGATCGCTGATCTGGCCGATCGTCTCCAAGCGAGCGCCGTCGCCGCGGCGTCTCCAAATGGAAACTAGCGAGGCGAAGGATTATGCCGGGTAGGGTGGGCGTCTCGCCCGCCGGTTTTGGCGTCTCGCCGAAACAATCTTGGGCTGGTCTATTGCCATCGCGAAGTGCGCGAAAGCGAGACGCTTTCCCCGGCGGGCGGGACGCCCACCCAACCCCGGGAAATGATGGCCGCCACGTCGTCATTGTCATCCGCGCGTCTCGCCTGACATGACCGTTCTCGAAATCCTCCAATCGACTACGGGTTATTTCACGAAGCGCGGCCTCGAGAGTCCGCGTTTGAACGCGGAACATCTGATTGCGCACGGACTCGGTCTGAAACGCCTGGAGGTTTATCTCGCCTTTGAACGCCAGCTAACGGAAAACGAACTCAAACCGTTGCGGGATCTGGTGCGGCGACGGGGACAGCGCGAGCCGTTGCAGCACCTGCTCGGGACGGTGGAGTTTTGCGATCAGATTTTCCGGTGTGATGGGCGGGCGCTCGTACCGCGGCCGGAGACAGAGCAGCTGGTCGAATTCGTTGCAGCTGAAATCGGGGGTGCGAAATCCGTTTTGGACGTTGGCACCGGGAGTGGCGTAATCGCGCTGGCGCTGGCGATGAAGCTGCCGCAGGCGGGCGTTCTTGGGGTCGATCTTTCGCCGGAGGCACTGGCTCTTGCGCGCGAAAACGCCGAGGCGGTCGGCCTGAGTGATCGGGTTCAATTCGCCGAGAGCGATCTGCTCGCCGCCGTCTCTGGCGAGTATGACGCGATTGTCGCCAATCTGCCTTACGTCTCGCGGCATGATCGCGCCCAACTCGCTCCGGAAGTATTGCGTGATCCCGAGATGGCCCTTTTTGGGGGGGAGAAAGGGGATGAGATAATGCGGGAACTGATCGCAACCGCGCCTTCTCATCTGCGCCCGGGCGGGCTGCTTGCGCTCGAGATCGGCCTTGGCCAGGACGCGGCGCTGTTGGAGGATTTAACGAATAAAAATTACCACGACATTCGCGCGAAATCCGATTATGGAGGTGTGACGCGGTTCCTCCTCGCTCGCTATGGATAAAATTCTCGTGCACGGCGGCCACGCCTTGAGCGGGTCCATCAAAATCAGCGGTTCGAAAAACTCCGCGCTTCCCATCATCGCCGCTACGCTCCTGACGCGGGAACCGTGCGTCCTCCGGCGCGTGCCCGATTTGAGCGATACCAATTATATGCTGCAGATCCTGCGGCACCTCGGCGCGGATATCGAGCGCGCGAGCGGGACCGTCACGGTGCAGCCTGAGAACGTGAATTCGGTTGCCCCCTACGATGTCGTGCGGAAAATGCGCGCTTCGGTTTGCGTGCTCGGCCCCTTGCTCGGTCGGTGCGGCGAGGCCACGGTGTCGCTGCCGGGCGGTTGCGTCATCGGCGATCGCCCGATTGATCTGCACCTCAAAGGCTTTGAAGCGTTAGGCGCGGCCGTGCGGGTGGAGAATGGTAACGTCAAGGTTTTCGCGCCCAGGCTTCATGGCGCCATCATCAATCTCAGTGGGAAATTCGGGCCGACCGTGCTCGGGACTGATAACGTCATGATGGCGGCAGTTCTGGCCGATGGCACTACCGTGATCGAAGGTGCGGCGGCGGAACCGGAAGTTTGCGACCTCGCTAATTTTCTCAACAAGATGGGAGCGAAGATCGAGGGCGCCGGAACCCGTCGCATCATTATTGAAGGGGTGAAGGAGTTGCACGGCACCGAGCACGACATCATTCCGGACCGGATCGAAGCCGGCACTTTCTTGGTGGCGGGTGCGATTGCCGGCAAGGGCGTAACGGTCAAGCGAGTCGAGCCGCGTCATTTGACCTCACTGACAAAAGCGCTAACGGATGCTGGATTTCAAATCGATACCCAGGAGAGCTCGATCACCGTTGCGCCTAACGGCGCAGTTAAACCGCTGGAGTTAACCACCGAGCCGTATCCCGGTTTTCCCACCGATATGCAGGCGCAGATGTGCGCCTTGCTCTCGACCACCAACGGTACCAGCGTGATGACGGAGAATATTTTTCCACAGCGTTATATGCATCTGGCGGAACTCAAGCGGATGGGCGCGCAAGTGCAGATCGAAGGCGCTACCGCAGTCATCCAGGGGGTGGAACGCCTCACCGGTGCGCCGGTGATGGCGAGCGACCTCCGCGCCTCTGCCGCCCTTGTGCTGGCGGGCTTGAAAGCCGATGGCGTGACCGAGATCAGCCGCGTTTATCACATCGACCGAGGCTACGAACATCTCGATGAAAAACTGGGCGAACTCGGCGCCCACATCGAGCGGGTAAAAGCATAATGGAAACTGCCACAACTCCTCCTCTCAATCCTGTGGTCACTTCCTCCGGCGCACGAAACTGGTCCGTCCTTTGCCATGCCACCGCGCTCTGCGGATTTTTCATCCCGGCGCTAGGTCATTTCATCGGACCTCTGCTCGTCTGGCTGCTGAAGCGAGAGCAGTATCCAGAAGTAAATCTGCACGGGAAAGAGTCGCTAAACTTTCAAATCTCGCTCTTTCTCTATGCTGCAGCCATTTTCGCGCTCTGTTTTGTTCTCATCGGCCTGCTTCTCCTGCCGCTGCTCGGATTACTGCACATCCTCAACGTGGTTTTCGTCATCATCGCCTCGATTCGCGCCAGCGAAGG
>JBDTXE010000048.1:0-10405 GCA_040006335.1 Verrucomicrobiota bacterium
CTTCGCGGGGGCGACAGCGAAGTGGCGCCTTTGCCTCCGCCCGAGCAGGATAGTGCATTGCCTCCGCCGGCGTCGCTCGCGCGGCCGGCCACGACGGCGCCGGAGCCGCCGCCCGATTCCGCATTCGAGCCGGCGGCCGATGTCTCGCCCACGCCCGGCTCTGCGCCGTCTCCGTGAAGCGCTTTGCCAGTGCGGTAACGCTCTGCGGGTTGCTTTCGGGATGCCTGGGTTATCACATTGGCCCGGCGCAGCCGGATTATCTGCGCGGCGTCCATAAGATCGCGATTCCAACCTTTGAGAATCGGACTCTTTTGCCGCGGATCGAAGTTCTCGTGACCGATTCCGTGATCAAGCAATTTCAGCAGGATGGTACGTATCGCATCGTGGATAAGGATGACGCGGACGCTACCTTGGAGGGCGAAATTACGCGGATCGATCGGACTCCTGCCCGCTACGTCCCAGCAAACGTCCTTGCCACGGTGGAATTCAACCTTGCCATGCGCGTGCGCTACAAGCTGGTCGCGCGCGATGGTCGCGTGCTGACGCAGCAGCCGGAAGTGACCGGCACCACCAGTTTTTTTGTTGGCACGGACGTGACCACCGATGAGCGCCAGGCGCTGCCGCTCGCCGCGGAAGAGCTTGCCAATCGGTTGGTCACGCAAGTAAGCGAAGGCTGGTGACGCGTGAAGGGCGGAGAACATCTGTGGACCGTCCTGAACGAGAATCTCGAAACTTTACGCGCCACGCAACAATGGCCCGAAGCCATTCGCGTCGCTGAGCGCGCCTTGGAACTCGCCACCCGCACCTTTTCCAGCACCGACCCGCGCCTGGTCTCCAGCTACGAGCAGCTTGGCTTGCTTTACGATGAGCAGGGCGATTTTGCCGGGGCTAAGCGCTCCTTCGCAAAAGCGCACCAGCTCTTGGAAATGGGAGAGCCGCAAAATGACGCCGCTCTTTTTTTCTCGTCCCGTCGGCTCGCTCGGATTCACGATCAACTCGGAGAGAGTGAAGAAGCGCTCTCCTACTTCGAGCGCGCCATCGCAGCCGGCAGCCAGCCCGGCAGCGTCCCTTACTCGGACCTTGGAACATTGCTGAACAACGCGGCGCTTACCTTCCGTAAAGCCGGTCGCGCCAGAGCGGCGGAGCCCTATTACCTTCACGCCCTCCAAATTTACGAAAAGGAGCTGGGGCCCGATCACCCGGATGTCGCAGCCGTCCTGAATAATCTCGCTGTTTTTTATACGAACGAGAAGCGCTTCAGCGAGGCCGAGCAGTTACATCTTCGCGCGCTCGCCGTCCGCGAGAAGGCTTACTCGGCTACGCACCCCGATGTGGCGCAATCAAAATGCAACCTCGCCGTCGTTTATCATTCGCGCGGGGATTACGAGAGGGCAGGCGAGCTCTATCGCGATTCGCTTGCGACCTGGGAAAAAGCGATGGAACAGCCGCCGCCGGATTACGAGACCGTGGCCTCGAATTACGCAGACCTGCTTCGTTCGCTTGGGCAGGCGCGCAAAGCGCGAGAACTTGAGGCCCACGCGCGCCAGCGGCGAGCACGCTAGCCGCTTTGCAGTTGCGCGTCGCAGCCGCGCGGGCAGATTCTGCGCTGCAATTGCTCTCGTGGCGGAATTGGCAGACGCGTACGGCTCAGGACCGTATGGGGCAACCCGTGGAGGTTCGAGTCCTCTCGTGAGCACGTAATTTTTACCAGCCGCTATTTATGTCACTCCGCATCCGTATTTCCATTCTCGCACTCGTTTTCACGCCTATGGCTTCCATCTTCGCAGCCTCCGATGAGAAGCCAGACAATCCTTTGCTCGTTCGGAGCGCTCTGCCCTACCAATACCCGCCGTTCGATCAGATCAAAGATGAGCATTTCACTCCCGCGATCGAGCAGGGGATGCAGGAGCAGCTGAAGGAAGTCGAGACGATCGCAAACAACGAAGAGAAGCCAACCTTCGAAAATACCATCGTCGCTTTGGAGCGTTCTGGTGAGCTTTTGAACCGGGCCCAGGGGGTCTTCGCCAATCTCAATGCCTGCAACACCAATCCTACTTTGCAAAAGATCGAGCAGGAGATGGCGCCAAAGCTATCCGCTCATCACGATGCCATTTTCTTGAATGACAAGCTTTTCGCGCGCGTGCAGGCGGTGAATCAGGCCGCCGCCGACGCGAAACGTGACCCTGAATCGGCCTACCTTCTGGAGCGTTACGAGAAGGATTTTATCCGCGCGGGCGCGAAACTTCAGCCTGCGGAAAAAGAAAAACTAAAAGCCGTTAATGCCGAGCTGGCAAAAATGGAGACCGATTTTGAGCAGAACGTCCTGAAAGAGAAAAACGCCTCGTCGGTCGTGGTGGAGAAGCGCGAGGACCTTGAAGGTCTGACGGAAGCGCAATTGGCCGGGACGGTCGCAGCCGCGAAAGCGGAAAATAAGGACGGGAAGTTCGTCATCCAGTTACAAAACACCTCGGGCCAGCCTTTGCTTGGGTCGCTGGCGAACCGCGGTCTCCGTGAACGCGTCATGCAGGGCTCGCTGGCTCGCAACAGCAAAGGCGGCGATTTCGATAACAAGGCGGTAGTCATCGCTATTGCCAGACTGCGCGCGGAAAGAGCCATCCTTTTGGGCTATCCGAACCATGCGGCTTATCAATTGGAGGATCAGACGGCGAAAGATGTGCCAACGGTAAATAAGTTACTGGCGCAACTCGCGCCACCGGCGGTTGCCAATGCCAAACGTGAAGCGGCCGATATGCAGGCAGTCATCGATCAGGAGAAGGGCGGATTCCCACTCGCCTCTTGGGATTGGGATTTTTATTCCGAGAAAGTGCGGAAGGCGCGCTATGCCTTCGATGAAGCGGAGCTTCGGCCCTACTTCGAGCTCAACCACGTCATCATGGATGGCGTCTTCTTCGCCGCCGGTAAACTTTACGGCCTCACTTTTAAAGAGCGGCACGACCTTCCTGTTTACCAGCCCGATGTCCGTGTCTTTGAGGTCTTCGATGCCAACGGCCAGCCGCTCGCCCTTTTCCTGGGCGACTATTACGCCCGCCCCTCCAAGCGCGGCGGCGCCTGGATGAACGAGTATGTCTCGCAGGACGCCCTCTTCCAGACCAAGCCCGTCGTCGCGAACCATCTCAATATCCCCAAGCCGCCCGAGGGCCAGCCCACGCTCCTGACCTATGATGAAGTGCGCACCGCCTTTCATGAGTTCGGTCACGCCCTGCACGGCATGTTCTCGCAGGTGAAATATCCGCGCTTCAGCGGCACAAATGTCCCGCGCGATTTCGTTGAGTATCCTTCTCAGGTTAACGAGATGTGGATGAGTTGGCCGGAAGTGCTGAAGAACTACGCCAAGCATTACCAGACGGGCGCGCCCATTCCGCAGGAGCTGCTCGACAAGGTGCTGGCGGCGGAGAAATTCGATCAGGGCTTCAAAACCACCGAATACCTTGCGGCTTCTCTGCTCGATCAAAGCTGGCACCAGTTAACGCCGGCGCAGATCCCGACGGACGCGCTCGCTTTCGAGGCGGAGGCATTGCATAAGGCGGGAGTCGATTTTGCGCCGGTTCCACCCCGCTATCGCAGCGCCTATTTCTCCCACGCTTTTGCCGGCGGTTATTCTGCCGGGTATTATTCTTATCTTTGGAGCGAAGTGCTCGATGCCGACAGTGTGGAGTGGATGAAAGCGCATGGGGGGTTGACCCGTGAGAATGGCGACCATTTTCGTCAGACGCTGCTCTCGCGCGGCGGGAGCGAGGATGCGATGAAGCTGTTCCATAACTTCGTCGGTCGCGACCCCTACATCGCTCCGCTGCTGAAACGTCGCGGCCTTGATGACGCGCCCAGTCCCGATCACGCCAAAGAGGATGCTCCTCCCGGGGGGTCTGCGCACTGATCGACGCCAGGACTGACACTTACGGTGTCGGAGCGCGGCGTTTCCGTCGACACGCGCGCGATTGCACACGGTGAACCACGGCTCCGTCGCCCGCGATCCCGCGCTGGTGCGCGAGATGTTCGACCGGCTCTCGCGGCGATACGATCTCGCCAACCATCTTCTGAGCGCCGGCAGCGATGTCCTTTGGCGCCGGCGCTCCGCCACCCTCCTGGCGCAACGCTCGCCCGCCTGCGTGTTGGACCTTGCGACTGGCACCGGTGATCTGGCACTCGCTCTTTCAAGGGCCATGCCCAGGGCCGAAATTGTGGGCGCCGATTTCTCGGAAGAAATGCTGGCGATGGCGCGCCGTAAGGGATTGTCGAGGACGGTTGTTGCCGATGCGCTGCACCTTCCTTTCGCGGCTCAATCCTTTGACGCCGTCACAATCGGATTTGGGCTGCGGAACATGTCGGATTGGTCGGCGGCGCTCCGGGAAATGAGACGCGTTCTCACGTCGCATGGCCATCTCCTCGTGCTCGATTTCTCTCTCCCGCAAGGCCGTTTCCTGCGCTCCGCTTACCGCTTCTACCTTCACCGGCTCTTGCCGCCGCTTTCAGGCTTCATTTCGGGCCAGGCTGCTGCTTACCAGTATCTCGGTGCGTCGATCGAAGATTTCCCGGCGGGCGAAGCCATGTGTCGATTGATGAACGAGAATGGTTTTGCCAACGCCACCGCGGAGCCGCTTACCGGCGGAATCTCAACGATCTATCTTGCGCAGGTCCAGCCGAGGCCGTGAAAACCGCATCGCCCCAGTGCGCGCTACGGCAGAGGTGTTGTCGCGGGAGAAGGGGTGACGGAGGGTGAGCCCGCGGCGGCGGCAGGTGGCTTCGCCTGCGCCAGCGGTAAACGCAGGGCGTTGAGATCGGGAGCGCTCAGACCGAAGACGCCTTCCTGCTCGTTCGTCTTGGCCAGCCACAAACCGTCGCCGCCTTTCTCACCTACTGTGAGTTGGTGTCCTGCCTTGTCGTCGGGTGAGGTGGTAAAGTTGATCACCAACTGAGGGTTCGCAAAAGCCGCGGCCGGGGCGTCTGGCACCCAACGCACTGCCCGTAATCCAGCCAATGTGTTCAATAACGATTGAACATCGGTCACGTTAATTTCACCGCTGCCCGTGATCCACTGCCACTGATTATTCGGAGCGCGGGTTATAATCTGCTCCTTGTCGCTCACAACGCCTAAACGATGAATTTGTTCGGGCTTCCATTTGAAAATGGCAAGCTCCCGATATTGCGCTGGGCTCGTGAAAATCTCATCCAGCAGACCGCGGCGTATTGTCACCACAAACGGCTCTTCATTGACCCGCGCGTAAACATTCTCACCCTCCACGCGACCGAAGGCGATGGTGGCGAGCGGGTGTTCTCCTGCGCTCGTCTCGGCCGTGTTCTCGGACGCAAACGAGCTCAGGGTGAGGGTAAGCTGAGGCTGGTCGAGTCCATACTTCGGCAGGTCGGAGGCAACGTCGGCCGCGAAGCCGGTCACCTGCTCCTTGCTCAGGAGGTCGAGTAGGCGGCGCACTTCCGTCCCATTCGCGGCGGCTCCGTTCTCGGTCGCGATGGTCCAGCCTTCGCCCTTCCGCGCAAGGACAATCTTCTCTCTTCCAGCGGGCGTCACGGTCACGCGATCGAGTTGATTCTGGTCGAAGCGAACGAGGTGCCGATCGCGGAGATCGTTTGGAGTCGTCAACAGGATCTCCTCCAGTTTTTTTGGGAGAGTGTAGATGAAATTCCGAGAGGTAAAGCGAACGTAAACCTGATCTTTATCTTTCATGCCCCCGATCTGCAGCACCTGGCCCTGTTCCTTCGCGGAAGTTTCGTTTGCTTTCTCGTTAGAAAAAAGGGTGACCGCCCCGCGCGGCTCCGCCAGACCGTAGGGATGCAAATCTCCGCGATCGTCCGCGACGAATTGCTGAATGCGACTGTTGGTGATTTGGGCGATGAGGTCGTTCACTTTCTGATCATCGGCCCGGGCGCGCAGGGGTTTTACAATCTCCCAATGATCGGCCTGCTTCTGCAACTCCATCTCGCCGGCCGGAGTTTTCAGGACCAGGCGATTGACCTGTGTCGCGACAATATCCGTTAGTTTGTGATCGCGGAATTCCTCGGGCTTTTTCGAGATGGCGTCCCGGATGGTTTTTGGAGCGAGGAAGACGTCCTTCGAGTTCTCCAGCCGCACATAGACTCGATTTTCCAGCGCGGCATTGTTTCCAAACCAAATCTCCGGAGGCGCTTCTTTTCCCGCCAGCTTCAGCCGCAGTTTCGCCTTGGCCAGGCCGAATTCGGCCATCTTGTTCTTGTCGTGTTCAAGCTCCTTCGCCCCGATCGTGGACTCTTTCTGCCAGCCATCGAGATCAAAGAGGAGACTGTCGACGGCCGCGCTATCGGCAAGATCCTGCACCGGTGCTTCCAAGCGCCAGGTCTTATCCCGGCGCTTTAATTCAATGCGATCATCGCCGTTCTGGATCGTCACTCCATCAATCTCATCGCGATCGAAGTTCACCACATTTTGTGCCCGCCGGTTCGCTTCCTCTGTATTAGGCCGCTTGCTTTCGTAGAAGCGAATGTAGGTGCCGATCGCGACGACAATGAGCAGGAGGAGGACGGTGGTGCGCGTTTTCATCTTTTTTAGGCGCGCCGTTTCCACCAGACCGCTACGCCCAGCAGTGCTGGCAGCAGCGGGAGAAGGACGAGGATGATCCAACGCAAATTGCGGAGAGCGTTCGGCTCGAGGGAGAATGTAAGTGGCTGTGGCACCTTCGCCGCTATCCCAATTAGTTGCTCGCGACTCATCAACCAATTGAGGCTACCCGAGATGAAGTCCAGCCCCTGTTGGTCCTGCGTCAGGGCGTTATCCTGCACGAAGGTGGAATTGCCTACCATCACCAGGCGTGCCGCGTTGACCTGGACGCGCTCGTCTCCGCTTCCGCCCTTCTCAATCGAGACGCCGAAGATCAGCGGCTCGCCATGGTCGCGTCCCGCTTCAAATTGCAATTTAGCCGGGTCGTCGGAAGAATAGTCGACTTCGCCCCAGTAACCTTTCTCCGCTTCCACCAAGCGCTGCAGTTTAATTCCCGCCGCGCGAACGCGGTCGGGTTCGAGCGTTAACGAACACGTTCCACCAAGAAAGGGCGCGCGCACGTCGGCGAGTCTTTTGGTAATGGGGCTGTCACCGACGAACCGGCCGACGACATCACGCACTCGCGCCATCTCCTGAATGCCGGTGCGAACCACCGCCATCAAACGGTCGTCCTCGACCCGCACGCCCAGCTCGGCCATAAACGCGTCCAGTTTCGGCGTCTTCGCCGAAGGATCGATTAAGAGAAGGATGCGCCCCTGTTTGTTCCAGAAGTCGCGCAGCAGGCGCATCTCGCGATCGGAGAAATCATACTGTGGCCCGATGATCATAAGGGTGCGGATGTCGGCCGGGACACTTTCCACGTTGAACAGGTTGACCTCCTGCACCTTGATATTCTCGTTCTCGATGAAAGTTTTTAGAACCGAGATCGGACTATTCTGTTCCGGAGGCGGAGCCATCGGGCCTGGCGGCGCGGCACTGCCCAAGGCTGGTTCCTTGTGGCCCAGCACATAACCAACAATATTTTTCTTACCCTCGCTGAGGTCGATGATCGCGCTGGTCAAAGCCTGCTCTCCCTTGAAAGCCGTCACCCGCGGACCCTCGCCCATCGCCGCCCCGCTTTGATCCACCTCCGCCATTTCGGAGGCCTTCACCGTCTTGTTGCGCCCCTGGTAGTCTAGAACCAGCAGATTTTCGTCACTGACGATCTTGTATTTATCGAAGACCTCCTTCGCCCGCGATAAACTGCGCGCCGGATCAATCTGTTCGACATCGACGCGCCCTTTGCCCGCATATTGGTATTCCGTGAGCAGGTTCTGCACATCGGCAGAGATGGGCGTGTTGGGGGAGAAAAACACCGTGATGCGCAGTTTCCCGGTGAGCGATTGCAGGACGCTCTTCGTTTTATCCGATAACTCGTATTTCTTCTCGCGGGAAAAGTCCCAGCGGCGGTAATGCTCCAGTCCAAGATAATTCACCATCGCGGCCAGGAAGAGCAAAAGCGCGATCTGCGCGATCACGTTCGCGCCGATCTGCAAACGCCGAAGCCGTTTTGGGCGGAGGGGGGTATCTACTGCCGCCATTTACGTGATTGAAAGACCTGATAGGTGAGACCGAGCATAAGCGCGGTCATGCTCAGGTAGAGAACAAAGGGGCGGGTGTCGATGACCCCGCGCGAAAAAGTTCCCATATGCTCAAGGGCCGAGAAGTAGCCAAGGAGCTGCCGGGTAGCAGCGCTGACATCGAGAAGGATGAATTGAAACAGGCCGAGGAAAAAAAACATCGTGATCGCGCAAAAGGAAATGACGGCGGCGATAATCTGGTTACTGGTCAGCACCGAGGCAAGACAACCGACCGAAATATAGAACATCCCTAGAAGGAGAAGCATAAGATAGGAGCCCCAGTAGGCGCCGATGGAAGTGGCCGCCGCCTGGCGCGTGACATAGTGAAAGATGGCGAAGTAGAGAACCGTCGGTGACCACAAAATTACATAGAAGACGAGCGCGCCAAAAAACTTCGAAAGGACGACCTGCCAGTCACGCACCGGCGCAGTCATCAGCGGCTCGATCGTGCCGAGCTTAAACTCCTCCGCGAACAGGCGCATCGTGATCAGAGGGAAGATCAGGACGAAGGCAAACCAGAAGAAGATCGAGTTAAAGAAAGCTTCCTGGACAGAGTAGGTCATCTGTCGCTGGTTCATGTATGAGATCTGGAGATAGAAGTCCACCCCGCTGACGATGAGGAAGAAGACCAGGACAACGTAGGCGATGGGCGAGTAGAAGTAGCTGCTGACCTCGCGCGCCAACAGGGTAAAAAACTTACGCATTCGGGTTATCCCTCATCGGAGTGGGTCAACTCGACGAAAACATCTTCCAGCGTTGCGCGTCGCGCGGTTAATTCCCGCACCTCCCACCGCCGGTCGCGCGCCAGGCAAAAAACCTCTGCTCTTACGTCCGCGCCCGACTCAACCCGGAGAGAGAATTGTTGCCAACCATTGTCCTCGATCACACTGACGTCGCGCACCCCTGCGATTTTGCGAAGCTCGATCGGGCCGTCGTCGCCACCGACCTTGGCTTCGAGGGTTACATCACCCGCTCTGCGAATATGACTGAGGAGATTTTCCGGGGTGTCGCAGGCTTCGATCTGTCCTTTGTTGATAATGATGACCCGGCTACAAGTCATTTCCACCTCGGGCAGGATGTGCGTGGAAAGGAGAATCGTATGCTGTTTGCCGAGATTTCTGATCAGATCGCGCACCTGCCGGATCTGATTTGGATCAAGGCCGCTCGTCGGTTCATCGAGAATCAACAGGTCGGGCTCGTGCACGAGCGCATCCGCCAGGCCAACTCGTTGGCGATAGCCTTTGGACAAGGCGCCGATGACTTTGTTCTCTACCTCCTTTAAACCACACAGTTCTTTGACATCACCGACCCGCTCCGCCATGCGCCGGTGTGCGATCCCTTTTAGGGCTCCCCGGTAGTTGAGATACTCCGTCACCCGCATGTCGTTATACAACGGGACGTTTTCCGGCATGTAACCCAGATGCGCTCGCGCTTGGAGCGATTGCTCAAAGATGTCGTAGCCGGCGATGGTCGCGCGCCCGGAAGTCGGCGGCATAAAGCTCGAGAGGATGCGCATCGTGGTGCTCTTCCCCGCGCCGTTCGGGCCGAGGAACCCCATGATCTCGCCTTTTCCCACCTCAAAGTTCAAATCGCGAATGGCGGTTTGGCCGGCATATCGCTTGGTGAGGTTTTCTACTTTAATCATCGCGAACTAACTCTGAGACAACTTGGTCGTCGATGCGTTGTCTAAAAAAAATTTAACGTGCTGTCAACGGCACGCTTTGCAGCTGGCTCCGGCCGTCGCTTCGGACGATGCCGACCAGGAAGTCGACCTGAGATCCTCTCTGCGCCCGCCCCAGCAGCGTTTCGATCGCGCGGACCGAGTTCACTTCCCGGCGACCGAGACGGTAGATAACGAAACCTCGCTCCAGGCCCACCTCGGCCGCGGGACTGTTGGGTTCGACCCCGCTGACGACGACGCCGCGGCCGGGCAGAAGATCGAGCGCATCGGTTAGTTCTGGCGTCAGGTCCTGCAATTGCATTCCGAAAAAACGGACCGCATTTGCCGCGGCGGGTGTATTTGCCCCGGCCCCGGGCGACGGGCTGGGAGAAGGCTGCTGCTGCGCGACTTTGCGGAATTCAGTCACTGCCCCCCGTACCATGTCCGACGGGATGGCGAAGCCGAGGCCCTGCGTGGGAACGCCCTGCGGCGTGAACGCCATCTTGGCGGAGCTGACACCGACCAGTCGCCCAGCCAGATCGATGACCGGGCCGCCGGAGTTGCCGGGATTGATGGCGGCGTCGGTTTGCAGCAGGCCTTTGTAATCAATGTTGTCGA